>JAUMBM010000335.1:0-9599 GCA_032115735.1 Saprospiraceae bacterium | reverse complement strand
TCGGGGCACTGCAATGGGCACAACTGGTCAGACAACTGGGGGTGCTGGCTTCAGCAGTGCTGTTGGCCCGCACAGGATTGTCTGCATCCCACATAGGCCGGTATGAACTACTGCAGTACCTGACAGCCTTGCTGAGTGCTGCCTGGATAAGTGGCCTTATGCAGGCATTGCTTACCCTGTGGCCAAAGGTTAGCACAACGGATCAAAGGAAGCTGCTGGCATGGGTGGTAGTGACCTACAGTATACTAAGCCTGCTGGTTGCTGCCATGGTCGGGTGGATGCCTGCCCGCCTGCTGCATTGGCTCAGCGGTCAGGACACACTTCACTACCGGGGCTGGTTTGCCCTTTTTTTACTGGGTTACCTGCCGTCGCTCCTGTTCGAATACATTCTATTTCTGCAGGGCCGCTACCGGTCGGTGGTCCTGTACAGCACACTCAATGCCCTTGGCTGGTTGTGTTGTCTGGTGGTTCCGCCTGCGCTGGGCTATCCTTTCGCCATGAGCTTCACGTTATTGTGCATGCTGGCCACCTTTCGCCTGCTGCAGCTGTGGGTCTTTACGGTCAGGCAGGCCACTTTCGGTCAATTTCCCCGGGCTTTGGTGGGCCAATGGCTTACCATTGCAGCGCCCATCACGGGTTACGCCCTGCTGGGGATCGTCAATATGTCCGTTGACAGTTGGTGGATCGGGCAGCTTTATACAGGCGATACGGCCATGCTGGCCGTATATCGCTACGGTGCGCGGGAGATCCCGCTGGCTACCGCCCTGACGGCCGCCGCCGGTGCTGCCCTCTTACCCCGGCTGAGCGCTGCCCTGCACGAGACACTTCCCTTGGTGCGCCAACAGTCGGCCAGACTTTGTCACCAGTTTTTCCCGTTGGCCATTGTGCTCACGGCAACTTCTTCTTACTGGTATCCCCGGGTATTTGGAGCGGCATTTACAGAGAGTGCCCTTATTTTCAACTGTTTTGTTTTGATAGGAACCAGCAGGGTAGTGTTGTCTCTTGCTCTCGTGACAGCCACCCAGCTGCACGGGCTGATGCTGCGCGCCGCACTGGCATCACTGCTGTTGCACATAGCGCTGAGCGGCTGGCTGGGGAGTCTGTGGGGCCCGGTCGGCGTAGCCGCCGGGACGGCCATTTCTTTTGTGGCAGAAAAAGCCATGCTCACCTATTACGTATACCAGCGCCACGGCATCCGGCCGGGTGCCTTTTTACACCTGCCTGTCTGGACGGCCTATACAGCAGCCCTGCTGCTGGCATTTGCCGTGAGCAGCTACTTTGCTGTGTAGGGAACAACAGCTCACGACAGATGCAGCAGCAGAGCAAGGCAAAACTAAAATTCCCGTCCCTTCAACATACCATGCCAGTACATCTGTGGTAGGCCATAGGCTTTGAGCGCGTACATGCTGTAGCGTTCCTGAGACTGATCGAAGGGGAAAGTTTCCTGCGGAATTTTGTTGTAGTCAAATTCTGCCATAATCAGACTGCCATAACCAGTAACCAGGGGGCAGGAAGTATAGCCGTCATAGCGGTGGCTAAGTGGCTGGTTGTTGAGATAAGCGAGCAGATTGTGGGTTGTGACCGGCGCCTGCTTGCGAATAGCAGCACCCGTTTTGGAAGTTGGCAGGTTGCTGCAGTCGCCCAAAGAGAAAATATTGGGATAGCGGGTGTGTTGCGTAGTATACATGTCAACAGGCACCCAGCCTCCGTCACCTGCCAGGGGGCTGTTTTTGATGAAATCAGGAGCACCCATAGGAGGGGTCACGTGCAGCATATCATACGGTACCGTACTGATATCACCGGTTTCCAGATGCTTGAAAAGTGCCTGCTGTTGATCTGGCTTTATTTCAACCAGTTCCTGCATATACCTGCGTTCAATACCATAGCGGTCTGCAGCACGATTGAGTGAGTCAGCGTATTTTTTGACAGCAAAAATCACGCCCATGGCCGCGTAATAGTTGACCTTAACCTGCCCCAGCAGATTGCGCCGACGCCAGTAGTCACTTGCGAGCAATGTTATTTTCAGCGGGGCTCCTCCGCATTTGATGGGCGTATTGGGGTAGGTAAAGACAGCATTTCCCTTCTTGAGCGCTTTGAGGTTATGGAAGGTACTGTCGACCGTCTCAAATGCATAGTTACTGCAAACACCACTTCCTGCTTTGCCGACACTTTCCTTCAAACCCGGAATCGCATGCCAGTTGAGCTGAATACCTGCTGCAACGACCAGTGCGTCGTAGGTGTGGGTAGCTCCGTCAGACGTGTGGACAAGATTGTTATCAGGATCAAACTGACTTACTGCTGAACGGATCCAGTTGACACCTCCGGGTATGTAATCGGCCATGGGTCTTGCAGAGATCGACTTGTCAAAGACACCACCGCCGACCAAGGTCCAGATTGGCTGATAATAATGCGTATCAGAGGGTTCAATCAGGCTTACCTGTGGCGGTTCAGGTTGGTTTTGAAGCATGGCAGCAACAGTAATACCTGCGGTGCCTCCGCCTACGATGAGAACTTGATGATGTGACATGATAAAGTTTAGATAAGTGGTTGAGAAGAATAGATTATCGATCTGTGGGTGTTTACTGGACAGCATTCCTGGACAGACAATAAATTACCGTCATTATGACGGCCCGGACGCGCATCGGATCACCGTAAAAACGGGTCTGTCAGGAAAAGGACCGTTTGGACGTTGTAAAAAATCCCTGGTAAATTTTCAGAGTCTTTTACCCCAATTTTTGAGAAAGCTGAGAGAGAAACCCAGCGCCTTGAGCACATCGGGATCGCGCATTGACCACAGCAAGGAGAGCAGGCCAGTTCTGGCAGGTGGCGGACTCGCGGCTGTTTCAGAGAGCGCGTGGCTGGCAGAGACCAATGTTTGTCCAATCGCTTGTGGATCCAATCCTTCATTAATAGCATTTTGCATGGCATTGTCGAGGGTATCAACCGTCATGGCTGCAATACCAGGCAGCTGGTCAACCAGCTTCAGCGCACTGTCTACCCGCGCGGCCATTTCCGGCGCGGTCAGCTGCCGGGCAATGGTGAGGGCCGTCTGTAATCGCTCTTCCAGCTGAATACCTTGCTTATCTGCATTGCGATAGGCCTCATCGGCAATATCTGCCAGCATAGCCATGTGCACGGGAGCCTGCTCCATGACCATCATGAGGCGGTTGACGGTCATCTCCAGCGCATCAATGCGGTCAAGTAGCTGCTCAAACGCAGCCAGCGTGCGTTCGTCCCGCAACTTCTCACGGATACGACGCTCCCTGTCTGTGTCTTCGGCACCGTTTAAGATTACTGTGTTTGACATATGTTTATGTTTGTTTATGCTCTTTGGTTGAATTATCTGCTGCCAAACAAAAGTATGATGTATTTTTCATGTATTAATTTATTTGGTTGTTTTTTTTTATTCAAAATAGTAATCGCTAAAAATCACTTATATCAAAATTCAGCTATTGTTTTGTTAAAAAAGAAGGAGGTGTATGCGGACTCGCCCACATACACCTCCTTCTTTTTTACGAGCTAACCCAATTGACTGACCGCTGCTGAGGCAGCGGTCAGTCAATTGAATTTACGACCTCAGCCCTGAATAGCGGCAATACCTGGCAGGGTTTTTCCCTCCAAAAATTCCAGCATAGCGCCGCCGCCCGTAGACACATAGCTGACAGCGTCTGCCAGTCCGAGCATATTGACAGCAGCCACCGAGTCGCCGCCGCCCACCAGCGAGAAAGCGCCCTCCCGGGTAGCATCCGCTACCGCCTGCGCAATTTCCCGTGTGCCATTGGCGTAGTTGCTCATTTCAAAAACACCCATAGGGCCATTCCAGAGGATGGTTTTCGAGCGCAGGATAGCTGTGCGGAAGCTGTCAATAGCCTCCGGGCCGATGTCCAGCCCCATCCAGTCTGCCGCAATGGCATCACTTGGGCACAGCTGCCGGTTGGCATCGTTGGCAAACTGGTCGGCGATGACCGAGTCGGCAGGCAGCAGGATGCTGACCCCCTTGGCAGCAGCCTTTTCGAGCAACTGCCGGGCCGTATCGAGCCGGTCCTCCTCGCAAAGTGACTTGCCAATCTGCCCCCCCTGCGCCTTAAAGAAAGTATACGCCATACCCCCGCCGATGATAAGCGTATCAGCTGTATCCAGCAGTCGCTCCAGAATGAGAATTTTATCAGACACCTTAGCACCTCCAATGATAGCCGTAGAAGGCTTCATAGGACTGTGGATGACCTTGGAGGCATTGTCAATTTCGGCCTGCATAAGCAGGCCAAAGCCGCGGTTTTGGGGGGTAAAAAACTGTGCGACTGTGGTCGTAGAGGCGTGGGCGCGGTGGGCGGAGCCAAAAGCATCATTGACGTATACATCGGCCAGCCCCGCCATTTGGCGGGCCAGCGACTCATCGCCCTTCTCTTCACCCGGGTAGAAGCGGGTATTTTCCAACAGCAGCACCTCACCCGGCTGCAGGGCTGCCGCCATAGCGGCCGCCTGCTCGCCAACCGTCTCATCACAAAATGCCACCTCCCTGCCTAGAAGTTGGCGCAGCACGGGCAGTACATGGCGAAGGGTATAGCGTTCGCGATTGATGCTGCCGTCTTCCCGCAGCTTAGCGAGCGGGCGCTCGAAGTGCGAACAAAGAATGACGGCTCCTCCCTGGTCCAGAATGTAGCGAATTGTAGGTATAGCGGCCCGAACGCGGGTATCGTCAGTGACAGCCAGCGTTTTTTTGTCGAGGGGCACATTGAAATCCACGCGTACCAGCGCTTTCTTGCCGGCAAATTGAATATGCTGCATGTAGAGAAGGTTGAAGAAAGTGTACGGAAAAAGAAGACAGCAACAACTACGGGAGACAGCCTCAGGTGAGGGCTGTCTCCCGCAGGATTGCAGCGTGGCGGTAAATCCGGCTTCGGGGCTATGGTTTTTCCCCGACCCGCAGGCGGCTGCGTTTACATTTTGCAGGAAGCAAGACTGCTGTCAGGCTTCCCTGAAAGTGCCCAAGCACAAACAACCAGCCCGGTTTTACCTCCGGCAAATAAGCTTAGAGCGCAGCAATGCGAAGCGCCAGATCTGACAAACGCGCTGAATAACCAGCCTCATTGTCGTACCAGCCAACAACCTTGGCCAGGGTGCCTGAAGACTTAGTGAGCTCACTGTCAAAAATGCAGGAATGCGGGTTGCCCAGGATATCCGTTGATACCAGCGGTGCAGTCGAATATTCGAGTATCCCCTTCAGCGGACCTTCAGCAGCAGCCTTCATAGCCGCATTGATCTCGTCGGCTGTCGCCGGATTTTTGAGGATGACCGTGAAATCGGTGAGAGAACCGTCGGCAACAGGCACGCGCATAGCGCCGCCGTCCAGCTTGCCCTTCAGATGCGGAAGTACCAGACCAACCGCTTTGGCAGCACCCGTGGAGGTCGGAATAATGTTGACGGCAGCCGTACGTGCGCGGCGCAGGTCACTGTGCGGAGCATCCTGTATACGCTGGTCGGATGTGTAAGCGTGTACGGTAGTCATATACCCTTTTTCAATACCAAAGGCATCGTCCAGCACCTTGACCATGGGCGCAAGACAGTTGGTCGTGCAACTTGCGTTGGAA
Organism: Saprospiraceae bacterium; assembly: GCA_032115735.1. GTDB lineage: Bacteria > Bacteroidota > Bacteroidia > Chitinophagales > Saprospiraceae > JAUMBM01. Next base: position 4,011 of record JAUMBM010000335.1, on the reverse strand, counting down.
TAAATCTTATGCGAAGGATCGATGATTTCCTCGTTGACACCCAGTACTACCGTAGGAATATCACCTTTGGCCGGTGCAGAAATGATTACGCGCTTGGCACCCGCCGTGAGGTGCATACCTGCGTCATCGGCACCCACAAAGCGACCGGTACATTCCAGCACTACATCCACATGCATAGCACCCCATGGGAGTTTGGCAGGATCCTTCTCAGACAGGCCGTCGATCTTTCTGCCGTCGATGTAAATATAATTAGCATCGGCACTCACTTCACCCGGATATTTGCCGTGGACAGAGTCGTGCTTAAACAGGTGGGCCAATGTAGCATTGTCCGTCAGGTCATTGATGGCAACAATTTCTACGTCCTTGTAGCTTAGTAAATTGCGGAGAGTCAGACGACCGATCCGACCAAAACCATTGATGGCAATCCTTTTTCCCATGGCGGGTAATTATTTGGTTTGAAAATACATTGCTTTGTCTGCAAAGCAGGAAGCTGTTTGCCCTGCAAAGATACAGAAAATTATCTAAAAACAATCTTGGTGTAAAAAATACAATAAGTCTTTTTTTGCGGCGAGAATTTTTATGATAAAAAAATATTCCTGCAGGAACTAAATGGCAGGGTACAGCGTTGTAATAATTGACTTACATTTGCAGCGATTAAAAGTAATCGCATAACCCGGGGATGTACTGGTATCGACAGGATCGCTTATGGGTTAGTAAGCATGCCGGAGCCTGATGGTTGGCTTCGTTATCAAATAGCTATCGACTCTTAAATGGCAATACTCAGTATGCCATGGCTGCCTAATTCTAGGAATTAGAACGCCATTGTACGCGACGCCCGCGTTTCCGGCCTCAGGCCGCAACGCACTGCGCTAGCCTGTCAGCGCCCTGTGTCCGTGCATCAACCAAACAAACAGGCTAGGTGTTGACGGCTGCTCGTCGGCTTCACTGAAATCCAGAGCTGGACTGGTGGTACGGGCGGGTTGGTGCACCTCCCCATCAGTTGAGATCCAAAGCAGCAACTAAGCATGTAGAAAGCTAACGTATACTTTCTCTGGACGCGAGTTCGACTCTCGCCATCTCCACAATCACTTGTTTTTCAATAATGTGAAAGCCGCAATCTGTCAATCAGATGCGGCTTTTTTTTTGATCTGTATCTAGCTGAAGCTGGGGTCTGCGCTGTAGCGGCGCACGAAAGCTTCCATCTCGTCGACCATGGCCGGTGAGCCGATGGCTATGGTTGCCCGCTGGTGCAGGTGTTTTACTTCGAGGTCGAGGATGCGTTCTAGCTGACAGGTAATCGCTCTGCCGCCGGCCTGCTCCACGATAAAGGAGAGCGGATTGCACTCATATACCAGCCGAAGCTTACCCAATGGATGTTTTCGGGTATTGGGGTAGAGAAAAATACCGCCTTGAAATAATATTCTGTGAATGTCGCTTACCGAAGAGCCGATATAACGCAGGCGAAGGTTGAGGTCAGAACAGTGGTCGATGTAGCGGCGCATTTCAACATCAAATTTCAGGTAGTAGCCCTGGTTGACGGAGTAGTAGTTGCCCCGGTCGGGAATTTTGATATCGCGATGGCTTAGGCAAAACTCACCAATGCTGGGATCCAGGGTGAAACCATTGACCCCCCTGCCGGTACTGTAAACGAGAATGGTCGAGGTGCCGTACAGCACATAGCCCGCAGCGACCATTTCAGTTCCCTTTTGCAGGTAGTCGTCGAGGGTGCAGGGTTTTTCCAAGTCGCTTACGCGCCGAAAGATGCCGAAAATGGTGCCGACCGATACATTGACGTCGATGTTGGATGAGCCGTCCAGCGGGTCAAAAACCACAACATACTTGGAGGTTTTGTCGAGAATCTGCGGAAAAGAAATGAAGTCCTCAAATTCTTCAGAGGCAATGCCGGCACATTCACCGCTGTTTTTGAGGCACTCTATGAGCTTTTCATTGGCATACAAATCCAGTTTTTGAACATCATCGCCGGTTGTGTTCTCGGTATCAGCCCTGCCGATGATGCCTACCAGCCCTGCTTTGTTGACCTCCCTGTTGACAATCTTGGCAGCGACTCCTATATCGCGTAGCAGGCCGGTGAGCTCACCGGAGGCGAAAGGGAAGTCTTTTTGGCGATGGATGATAAATTCGTCGAGGGTAACAATGCGGCTGCGATCCATATATGAATTGATTTGGTTAGGTTTGCTCAAATATAGTAAAGCGAAATCTAAGAGGGGGATGATTTTTGACTTTTTTAGCAAATAATCCTTTTTACTTTCGTTATTTCAATCAAATAACTATTGATACATGAGCCAACTGCCTGTTGCCTGGTTGCTGAGTCCTGATAACGGTCAAGCGCTGCGCCTGTCTGCTGCGGGTGAACTGCAGTCGTTGGATTCTTCCTACAGCTATCCTTTTGTTGACGGGATAGCGGTGCTGCTGCCGCGTGCGCAACCGCTGCCCGACTATGCAGTACATTACCAGCAGGATGCGGAGTTGTTTGACTATGGCGATGAGTGGGCCGGTGATCCCTTGGCGCAGACCGACAACCGGCGCCTGCGGGAGCAGATTGTAGCTGCTCTGCCGCCTGCCGAAGATTTATTGTTGTTGGACGTTGGTTGTGGCAGCGGATGGCTGGCAGCTGCTGTGCTGCCCCGGGGACACCGACTGGTATCGATGGATATTTCTACGGTCAATCCGGCCAAAGCCTTGCAGAAGATGCCGTCGGAAAGGCACTACGGGCTGGTGGCCGATGCGATGCAGTTGCCCTTTGTGCCGGAGCTTTTTGACGTGATTGTCGCCAGTGAGGTCATCGAACATGTCAAGGATCCGGCTGCTTTTGTTGCCTCGCTGCTGTCGCGGTTAAAACCCGGCGGGCGGCTGCTCATCACGACGCCCTATGACGAAAAAATCCAGTATTGTCTTTGTATTCACTGCAATAAGCCCACGCCCCACAGCGCCCACCTGCACAGCTTCACCCCCCGCAAGCTGCTGGCGCTTTTACCCGAAAGCCTGCGGCCTGTCGCAAGTGCCTTTGGCTTCGCCAACAATTACCTTTTAAAATCCAGACTGCAATACCTGCTGCGCTTTTTGCCGGCCGCCACTTGGCGGCTACTCGACAAACTTGCCAATAAGCTTGCCGGGAAGCCCCTTCGGCTGATGATGATCGTTCGAAAGCCTACTGCAGGGCCGTATAATACATCTTCTCCGAAATAGCCGAATAGTCGACCATGGGGCGTCTGAAATTTTGGTAAGAATCATAGACGCGGGCGGCAAAGGCATCTTTGGCAGTTAGTTCGGCGATCACCTGCTCGCTGTAGGCGCGCAGTTGCGCGAGTACGGGCTGCGGGAAATTTTTTACCACCACCCCCTTCTGCTTAAGTTCGGCAAAAGCCCGGGCGTTGGCTGCTTCCATGCGCGCCAGCGACCACATATAAGATTGAGCAGCAGCGGCTTGCAGGATTGTCTGCAGATCTTCCGGCAGATCGTTGTAGGCCTGCAGGTTGATGATGTACTCCAGTGAAGTGCCCGTTTCCTGCCAGCCGGGTGCGTAGTAATAGCGGGCGATTTCGTGAAAACCCATGAGGGTGTCGTGGTAAGGACCTATCCACTCAGCTGCATCAATGATGCCCCGCTCCAGGCCCGTGTAGAGCTCGCTGCCGGCCAGCAGAATGGGGCTGCCGCCGGCTTTTTCAAGTACCTTACCTCCGAGACCGGGTATGCGCATCTTAAGTCCTTTGAGGTCGGCCAGTGTTTCTATGGGTTTATTGAACCAGCCGCCCATTTGCACACCGGTATTACCACCCAGCAAAGGTTTGATATTGTTAGGTTTGTACATTTCGTCCCAGAGTTCCTGTCCGCCACCGGTAATAATCCAGCACATAAGCTGCTGTGCGTTCATGCCGAAGGGAACGGAGGAAAAGAGCGGGGCTGCGGGGATTTTTCCCGCCCAATAGTAAGAAGCGCTGCTGGCCATTTCTACAGCGCCTGAGCGCACCACTTCAAAAGCCTCCAGCGGCG
>JAUMBM010000334.1:0-6799 GCA_032115735.1 Saprospiraceae bacterium | reverse complement strand
GCTCCGGCAATGACCGGAAATTGCACGAGCTCACCCGCTATAACGCATATTTCTTCGTCGGCAATGGCCAGGGTAGGGGGCTCATTGTCGCAGTCTTCGATGATGATCTGCATGTCCCGCAGCAGGGTGTCAATGGCAATACCCTCCCGATAAGAGACAATCACAAAGGCAAGGTTGTACTCACCCGCCTGTACCGGCGACGCCCAGCGGATGTCACCCGTAATGGCGTCAATCGTGAGCCGGTTGTTGGGGCCCGGGCTGATCTGGTCGGGGAAGCGGTAGTTGGGCACGATACTGTCGCGCCCCTGTAAAGGAACGGCAAAGTAGTAGGCCAGACTGTCACCGTCAGGGTCTTCAGCACCCGGATTGTGGGTGAAAGGGTAGCCGACACAGCCAAAATTGATGGGTGGCGTGTTGAGCCGGGGTGTGCTGTTGCAACCCGAGTTGACGGGGTTCGACAGGGTGAAGATGGTCTCGAGGTGAAATTTGATATTGACAGACAAAGGGAAGTTGACGTTCAGAATGCCCGCATTCCGGTTGGGGTCAGTCATCGAAATGCGGTAACTGCCAAATCCCGAATAGTTGTGGAAGGCTATGTACAAGTTGCGCTTGATGTCGTTTTCCAGAGGCTCGCCACGGGGCGGCGAACCGCTGCCGTTGGACCGTGCAACCCGCTCGCAGATGCCATCACCCCAGCAGATGGTAAGGGTGTCGCGGTCGGCATCAACACTGCTGGTGCGCGTGTAGGTGATGATGGTCGCCTTCACCCGACGCGAGTCGGGCCGGCAGTCGCCTACCTGCTCGACAATGATCTCCCCCGCCCGGTTGTGCGTCGCCAGTAGGCTGTTGCTCTGCAACAACCCTACCATGACCAGCAAGGCAAGAACAATAAGTTTGTGTATGGTGCGAATTGGCGATCTCATGTGGCTTATTTTCTCAAAAATACGACTTTTTGGCGCGTACACAGGGAGGCTGATGTAACTTTGTGTCTGCTTTGTCCTACATTGTGCACAGTTGCTCCGGCCCGCAACCCGGGAGGCGCGCCTGCCGGCAAAAAAGCCAAAGCCCACAGCTTGCGCTTCCATCGCCCCGGGGCGACGGAAACAGAGCGAAAGTAACCTTTATGTAACGGTTTAGGCAGGTGTTTAGTTTGTCCGACTGTCAATGCCTGCCGCCTGCCATCAACTTGCTTGTATGCACAAATCAGGCTTCGTCAATATCGTCGGCCGACCCAATGTCGGTAAGTCTACCCTCATGAACGCGCTGGTGGGCGAACGCATGAGTATTATCTCTAATAAACCACAGACCACCCGCCACCGGCTGATTGGTATCCTCAGCGGGGATGACTTCCAGATTGTCTTCAGCGACACGCCGGGCCTCGTCCGCCAGCCTGCCTATAAAATGCATGAGTCTATGAACCGCTATGTCAGCTCCGCTTTCGAGGATGCTGATCTCATGCTGCTGGTGACCGAAGTGGGAGAGGTCTACGCTGATGATGATCCCCTGCTCGAAAATTTACGCAAACTCGAGGTGCCCCGTTTTTTGGTGATCAACAAAATCGACCTCACTACCCAGGAAAAGGTCACCGAGCTGGTCAATGAATGGCAACAGAAGTTGGCCTTCACCGAGGTATTCGCTATCTCAGCCCTCCTGAGTGTCAATACCGCCAATCTGCTCGAGCAGATCGTCAAACACCTGCCCGAGGGACCTGCTTACTACCCCAAAGACCAACTGACCGACCGCCCGGAGCGTTTCTTCGTCAGTGAGATCATCCGCGAAAAAATCATGGAACTCTACCAGCAGGAGATCCCCTATTCAACCGAAGTAGGCATCGAATGGTACGAAGAAACAGAAACCAAGGACGGAGAGCCGCTGGCCCGCATAGGCGCTCTCATCTACGTCATGCGCAAAACCCAAAAGCCCATCATCATCGGCAAAAACGGGGAGTCTATCAAAAAACTGGGCATGGAAGCCCGCAAAGCCATAGAGGCCTTCCTCGGCCATAAGGTATACATAGAGCTGTTTGTCAAAGTCAGAGAAAACTGGCGCGATGACGAACGCCTCCTGCACTCTTTCGGCTATCAGTGATTGTAGTAATTTTTGCGGCGTCAGCCGCAAAAATTACAATATAGAACAGCGTTGGCAGCGCAAGCTGCCAACACGACCTAAGCACAAGTAATTTTTGCGGTACCAGCCGCAAAAATTACGATACAGAACAGCGTTGGCAGCGCAAGCTGCCAACGCTACCCAAGACAAGTAATTTTTGCGGCGTCAGCCGCAAAAATTACAAAACCGAACAGCGTTGGCAGCGCAAGCTGCCAACGCCATACACACAGATCATGAAAAATACCCCTTTCAACAAACTCCAAGCTTACCTGGGCGAATTCGTCTACGGAGCCATCGACGGCTCCGTAACCACCTTCTCCGTCGTCGCCGGCTCCATCGGCGCCGGCCTCGACACCGGCGTCATCATCATCCTGGGCTTCGCCAACCTCCTCGCCGACGGCTTCTCCATGTCAGTCGGCGCCTACCTCTCCGCCAAAACACAAAAGGATGCCTATAACAAGCATCGCAAAATCGAGTACTGGGAAGTCGAAGTCATGCCCGAAACAGAACGAGAAGAAGTGCGACAAATCTACCGCGCCAAAGGCTTCGAAGGAGAACTGCTGGAGCAGGTCGTGGCAGTTATCACCGCTGACAAAGACCGATGGGTAGACACCATGATGACCGACGAACTCGGCCTCGCTGTCGAAACACGCACCCCCCTGCTCATCGGCTGGGCTACCTTCCTGTCCTTCCTGAGCGTGGGACTCATACCCCTTATCGTTTTCGTCTGGGATTTCCTAGGCAATTTCCCCGGGGATCCCTTCTTCTGGTCTTCTGCCCTCACAATCACCGCCTTCGCCGGTGTAGGCTGGCTCAAAACCTATGTGACCGAAACCTCCGTATGGCGCGGCATACTCGAAACCTTGGTATTGGGCGTCGTTGCCGCTCTCGTAGCCTATTCCGTAGGCGATGCCCTCGAAGCACTGGTAAGCGCTTACTAAGCCGAAAAAAATGATATTTTTTTTAAAAAATGCTTTTTTGTAACGAACGAAGGTAGTATCTTTGCAACCGCTTACGTAAAGGACAGCAAGTTGGTTCTGTAGCTCAATTGGATAGAGCACCTGACTACGGATCAGGAGGTTTCAGGTTCGAATCCTGACAGAATCACAAACGTAGAAACGGCTTCAAAATTACTTGGCTGTAGTAAGCAGCGTAGTAAAGCGAACAAAACCCATTTTTTTGAAAACTCAAAAAAATGGGTTTTTGTTCAAAACACTTTCGGCAACAGTAGCCGGCAAAAAGTGTTCTGAAATAGTTTCTTCTTATTTACCGTACACAGGATCGCATTGCGCCGGATATCCCCGGCTGCAGTCATCAAACGAACAGTAGTTATGTCTAAGATTTGCAAACTGACAGGGAAACGCCCCATCACAGGAAACAACGTTTCACACTCTAATCGCAAGACGAAGCGTCGCTTTCTGCCCAACCTGCAGAAAAAGCGTTTCTTCGTTCCTGAAACTGGCGAATGGGTAACACTGCGCATCTCTACTTCCGCTATCCGCAACATCAGCAAGCTGGGTCTCACCGCTTACCTGAAAAAACTGGATCGCAAAGGTGTAGATCACGGTGTAAAGCTGTAGTAAACGCTCAGTATCGAGCCTGAAGCAGCACTCACTTCCTGTCTTCCATATTTCTTATTTCAAAATTATATCAGGCCATGGCCAAGAAAAGCAAAGGCAACCGTATTCAGGTAATTCTCGAGTGCACAGAGCACAAGACATCCGGAAGACCCGGTACTTCCCGCTATGTCACGGAGAAAAACCGCAAGAACACGCCCGAGCGCCTGGAGTTGAAAAAGTACAACCCCATCCTGCGCAAGATGACGGTTCATCGCGAGATTAAATAATATTTCTTGTCAGCAGTCGGGAACTATTCTTTATTCCTTCCTGTTCGCAAGTTAAAATAATACGATCATGGCTAAGAAAGTTTCTAAGAACGCACGGGTTGCCCAGCGTGCAGCCAACGCGGGCTCAGGTCGCGATTTCGTAAAGATTATTCAGAGTGTAAAAGACCCTAAAACTGGACGCTACTCCTACAAAGAGGTCATGTTACACAAAGATAAAATCGACGAGTTCCTGTCCGCTAAGGGCTAATTGTCAGCTTCATCAGTTGATACCATAAACGGCTTTTCTTTTCTCTCTGAAAAGAAAAGCCGTTTTGCATTGCTCAACTTACCATATATTTGCTCGTATCTTATCATCCGCCGTTTCGTCTGCCGCCTTTTTGCCGTACAGGTGACGACTGACTGGGGTTAATTTTGGTTGCCGCATCTGTCACGCCGCAACCTCAAAGTTTCGCCGACATGAGTTTTTTTAGCAAATTTTTCTCCGGACAGAAAAAACAGGATCTCGACCAAGGGCTCGAAAAAACCAAAACAGGCTTCCTGTCTAAGCTGTCTAAAGCCATCGCAGGCAAATCTACCATCGACGAAGAGTTGCTCGATGAGGTCGAGCAGGCGCTGATTTCTGCAGATGTCGGACTGGATACCACCGTCAGGATTATCAAGCGTATCGAAACGCGTGTAGCGCGTGATAAATACCTCGGCACCGATGAGTTTCATGAAATGCTGTGCGATGAGATCGTTGAGCTGCTGGCCGAAAACAATACTACCGATCTGGAGGATTTTGTGCTGCCCGACAGCCCCAGGCCCTACGTCATCATGGTCGTTGGTGTCAACGGGGTGGGTAAGACAACCACCATCGGCAAACTGGCACATCAATATAAGAGCAAAGGCTATAAAGTGGTGCTGGGGGCTGCTGATACCTTCCGCGCTGCTGCTGTCGACCAACTGGGTATCTGGGCCAATCGGGTAGGCTGTGATTTTTACAGCAAGGGCATGCATGCCGATCCGGCTGCAGTAGCTTATGAAACCGTCGACTATGCTGTCAAAAATCAGTGCGATCTGGCTATCATCGATACTGCCGGCCGACTCCATACGAAGATTAATCTCATGGAGGAACTGAGTAAGATCAAGCGTTCTATCGGTAAGCGGGCCGAGCATGCACCACATGAGGTGCTGCTGGTGCTGGACGCAACCACTGGCCAAAATGCTATCGAACAGGCTACGCATTTTACCCGTGCTACGGACGTATCGGCGCTGGCACTTACCAAACTCGATGGTACTGCTAAGGGTGGGGTGGCCATCGGAATCAGCGACCAGTTTAAAATTCCCATCCGCTACATCGGTCTGGGAGAGTCTATGGATAAACTGCAGATTTTTAACAAACGTGCTTTCGTAAACTCCTTGTTCAATAAGTAACGTTTGTCAAGTAGCCTGACAGGAGCATCGGTAATTAGGCCATTATGGGAGGTCTTTCGCAAAAATTCCTGTACTATTTTCAGCTGTTTAGCCGCAAATGGCTGGGCTGGAGTGGCAATGTGCCCATCACCGTCGAAGCTTATCGCGGCTTCGCCAGTCTGCGCTATTTGTTCCTCACAGGCCGCGTACTGCGTGCGCGCACCATCACCAGCCACTGGGGCGATGGTCCCTGGCGCAACCTGGTCAATAATATCCGCCGGTTTGCCAGCCGCGAGGTGATGAAGGCAGATGTGGAGGTGGAGTTCTGTGGTCGCCATTTTCGACTCACCACCGATGTCGAGGGCTATTTTCATATCGATCAGCATCTGTCGGCACCCCTGGCCAATGTTAAGGATCCCAGCCCTTTCTGGCATACGGCCTTCATCCGCATCAACGGTACACCCAAGGAACCAATCAGTTTGTCGGCCAGCGCCGATATTCTCATCCCTTCCAGGGCAAGCTTCGGTATCATCAGCGATATCGATGATACTGTCCTTAAAACAGATGTGACGGGTCTGCTTAAACTGCGTACCATCTACCTCACCTTGCTCAAAAATGCAGGCTCTCGCTCGGCCTTCAGGCAGGTGAGCGCCTTTTACCAAAGTCTCAGCAAAGGGCCTGACGGTAATGCCAGCAATCCTTTTTTCTACGTATCCAACAGCCCCTGGAATCTGTATGACCTGCTGGCAGATTTCCTCGACCTCAATGAGCTGCCGCGTGGCCCCGTCCTCCTGCGAGACTTTGGCCTGCCTTACAATGAGCGCCCGGCCAATTATCCGGGCCACAAACACGATATTACGCGGCGCATTATGCTCACCTATCCTGAGCTTTCATTCGTGCTCATCGGCGACAGTGGTGAAAAAGATACAGATATATACTTGTCAGTTTCTGCTGAATTTCCGGGCCGCGTGGCCGCTATCTACATTCGCGATGTGCTGAGCCCCGCACGGGCACGCCGGGTGAGCCGCCTGATTAAAAAGGAAGCCAATGTGCCAACACTGCTGATCCGCGACTACGAGGAGGCTGCCCGCCATGCTGCCCGACTGGGCCTGTGCAATTTTTCGGTCTTCGAACAGGTGGCCGCTGGTACGGCAGCGAAGATGTCTTTCTGATAGGTGGGAGCACCTTTGGCTGCATTTTTGCGGCCGTTCAGCGGTTTTATTTGACTCTCTCTTACTTTTCGGCTAACTTTGCAGCATGAATATTGCTCGTGCGCAGTTCTTATTGATCGTCTTTCTGCTGGCAGCTGTACTGCCCGCTCAGTTGCGCACTATGTTTGTTAGCCTCCCGCTCTTTATTAAGCACTATCAGGAGCACTGTACTGAAAGTGATAATGTCTCTTTCTTAGCTTTCTGGGATTTGCATTTCGGTGCTGCAGCGCAGCAACACGCGCAC
>JAUMBM010000333.1:0-5892 GCA_032115735.1 Saprospiraceae bacterium | reverse complement strand
TCAATGTATGGACACCCAAAAAATTGACGGATGAGGAGCGGCGCCTGCTCGAGAAACTGCGGGAGATGCCCAACTTTACACCACACCCGGGTAAGGAAGACCGCAGCTTTTTTGACAGGATGCGCGATTTTTTCCGGGAGGAATAAATTGTCAGCAAATCACGTCGATTGGCGGTATTTTGTTTGTCTATTGTATTTTGTACAAAATAATGGTATGTTTGTCCGCTGCTTCGTTTGGATAAAATAACGAATCGCTGATAAACATACCATTTCTATGAACCGTCGCCAGGCCATACGTCAGGCAGTCCTCACTGCCGGAGCACTTTCTATCAACCATGCTATTGCTTCCACACAGGAAGCCCTGCCCACTACCGGCCTGCAGGCCGGTATTCGCCACTCTGCCTGTCGCTGGTGCTATCAGGATATACCCCTTGAGGCACTCTGTGAAAGAGCCAAAGATATGGGTCTCCACAGCATTGAGCTCACAGGGCCCGCAGACTGGCCTGTCCTCCGTCGATACGGACTAACGGCTGCTGTGGGCAATGACGCTTTTATGAGCCTGACGAAAGGGTTTAATGATCCGGCTAATCATGGCTGGTTGCAGGAAAAGTACCGACAGCTCATACCCCAGGCAGCAGCAGCGGGTATTCCCCAGGTAATATGTTTTAGCGGCAACCGCAACGGTCGCAGCGATGCAGAAGGGCTCGACAATTGTGCCCGGGGGCTGGCACCCCTGGTAAAAGAGGCGGAGGCTGCGGGCGTGGTCATCGTGATGGAGCTGCTCAACAGCAAAGTTGACCATACCGACTACCAATGCGACCACACAGCCTGGGGCGTTGCACTTGCCAATAAGCTAGGTTCCCCCAATTTTAGACTGCTCTACGATATCTACCACATGCAAATTATGGAAGGTGATGTCATCCGAACCATTCGGGACAACATTGGATTCATTGGTCACTTTCATACCGGGGGTGTGCCGGGGCGGCGGGAGATCAACAACAGCCAGGAGCTCTACTACCCTGCTATTGTGCGCGCCATTGCGGCTGCAGGTTTTGACGGATATATCGGGCAGGAGTTCATACCTAGTTATCCTGACAAGCTGGCTTCTCTGGCAGAAGGGCTTGCTATTTGTCGGCTCGACTAGGGGGCTACTCTTTGGAGGTGATGGAATTGCCCTTTTGCAGATAGTAACCTTCATCAAGCAGGTAGCTCAGCGCCTGCAGCGCCAGCTCCTGCTCGTGGCCGTCAAAATCAGCGACCAGCTCTTCGAGCTTACACGGCCCTTTCAGCAGCCTGCGGTCAAAAATTTCCGCAAACCGGCCGAAGGCCGAAGCGCTGAGAGGCTTTTTTTTCAAAGACAGGCAAAAGTCGCACTGGCCGCAGGCCGCTGCGTTGCTTTCACCAAAATACTGCAGCAGCTGCCGGCTGCGGCAGGCGGCTGTTTCGACATAGGCGATGGCCGCCTTCATGCGCAGCAGGTGCCGCTGCTGCCGAAAGCGGTACAGCTCCTGATCGATGCTTAGGTTGGCAAGTTCGACCCGCTCCCGGGAGAAGATGAGCTGCGGCTTGTCTTTGGCCGGCTGATAGGCAACGATACCGGCGCGGTGGAGCGCTTCGAGCGATTTTTTGAGTACACCCACGGGCATTTTTAAAAAGCCGGCCAATTGCTTTTCCTTGATAGATACCGGAAAGCTGAAGGTGCCCTGGTAGGTTCTGAGAATCATTTTGAGGATGCGGTCGAGCTCCGGATGGCGCAGCTGGTAATCGTAGAGCGTATCCTTGTCGACCGTAATCTGCAGGCTGGCCGGACTAAAGACGGCCTCTGTCAGTACAATCCAGCCGGCTTGTTCCAGTGCTTTGAGGCTGTGGAAAGCCAGGCTGCTGTCCAGCTGGTACTGCTGGCAGAATTCAGCCAGATCAAAATCGTAACTTTCCCCCTCCCCTGCCCCTGTGGCGAGCTGAAAATAACTACCCAGCGCCTGGTAGACGCGGCGGATATCTTTCATGTCCGGGAAGGACTGCCGGTAGGCTTTTTCAAGTCGCTGGGCATCGCCGGCATTGTAGAGCAGCACGGCGAATGATTTTTTTCCGTCACGCCCCCCGCGCCCGGCCTCCTGAAAGTAGGCCTCCAGGCTGTCGGGCAGGTCGAGGTGCACCACCAGCCGCACTTCCGGCTTGTCGATCCCCATACCAAAAGCGTTGGTAGACACGATAACCCTTATCTGGTCATTGATCCAGGCCTCCTGCCGCGCACTGCGCGTCTCCATATCGAGGCCGGCATGATAGTAGCTGGCGCTGATGCCTCTGCGCAACAGCTCTTCAGCGATCTCCTTCGTACGGCGGCGGTTGCGCACATAGACCACTGCACAGCCTGGCACTTTGTTGAGTATATCAATCAGTTGGTGCTCTTTGCCTTCGGTATGTCTGACGACATAGGCCAGATTGTCGCGGGCGAAGCTCTTTTGAAAAGTGCGGGCATTGCTGCGGAAGGCGAGCTTTTGCTGAATATCCTGCACGACCTCCGGCGTTGCCGTCGCCGTGAGGGCAATGACCGGCGTTTGGGGAAAAAGGGACCGCACTTCGGCGATGGCCAGGTAGGGGGGACGAAAATCGTAGCCCCACTGGCTGATGCAGTGCGCCTCATCGATGGCCAGCAGGTTGACGGGCATGCGGGGCAGCCGCGCCAGCAGCAGCTCTGTGGTGAGGCGCTCCGGCGACAGATATAAAAATTTCACACCTCCGTACACGCAATTGTCCAAAATCCGGTCGATATCCTTGTACGGCATGCCCGCATATACGGCAAAGGCAGCGATGCCTCTTTTGCGCAGCTGGTACACCTGATCCTTCATCAAGGCAATCAGCGGGGAGACCACCACACACAGGCCTTCTTTCGCCATGGCGGGGACCTGAAAACAGACCGACTTGCCGCCACCCGTGGGGAGCAGGGCAAGCGTGTCGTAGCCGTCGAGCACCGAACGCACAATATCTTCCTGCAGCGGACGAAAGGCGTCGTAGCCCCAGTATTGTCGCAGTACCTCGGTAGGTGATAACATAGCTGCTTCTTTATCGCACAGCCGTCCGCCGGTTGTCAGTACAACAGAAGGCTGTTACACAAAAATAAGCAATCAGCGGCGCATACGGGGGCTTTATTATCAACTCGTCTATGTATGCCGCTTATTTATCGATCTGTTACGCGCGAATGCACGTATAGCTGTATCTTTATCCTGCCGCAATCATGCCGGGGGAGTTTGTAAAGAGATCGCTGACTATGAATTTTGCAGAAAATATACGCATCGCACTGGATTCCGTCCGCGCCAACTGGCTGCGGGCCATCCTGACACTGGTCATCATCGCCTTCGGTATCATGGCGCTGGTAGGGATTCTGACTGCCATTGACAGCGCCATCTATTCGCTCAACGACAACCTGTCTTTTCTGGGAGCTAACACTTTTGATGTGGAACCCCGTGGCGAAGGTGTGCGCGGCAGCCGCGGTGGCCGACAGATGAAAGAAGGTAAGGCCATCACTTTCGAACAGGCCTGGAAATTCAAAGAGCGCTACCAGTTTCCTGCGCGCACCGCCATCTCGCTACGCTGCTCAGGCACCGCCACCGTTCTCTACGGCGGGCAGGAGACCAACCCCAATGTGGCTATTTTTGGTGTTGACGAAAATTATGTCGAAGCCAAAGGATTTTCGCTGGCGGTAGGGCGCAACTTTACTTTTCGGGAGGCTACACAGGGGGGCGATGTAGCGATTATCGGCAATGATCTGGTTAAAGATCTTTTTTGGGATCAGCCGGCCAGGGCTATGGACAAGGTCATCACGGCCGGGGGCAAAAAATACCGCGTGGTGGGCGTGCTCAAGTCTAAGGGTTCCAGTATGAACCAGAGTGAGGATCGCCGCGTGCTCATCCCCCTACAGACAGGTAAAAGATATTATGACTCGCCCGAGTCCAACTACCGGATCATGGTAGCGGTCATGGATCCTGTCCGCATGGAGGAGGCCATCGGAGAAGCAACCGTCATTCTGCGAAATGTACGAAAACTGCGTATCGACCAGGCCGACGATTTTGAGATTTCTAAGAGCGACAGTCTCATTGGGCTTATCAAAGAAAATACAGTATATCTCCGCCTGGCTGCAGTGGGCATTGCCCTGATCACGCTGCTGGGTGCAGCCATCGGTCTGATGAATATTATGCTGGTCTCCGTGACGGAGCGCACCCGGGAGATAGGCGTCAGGAAAGCATTGGGCGCTACCCGCAAAAATGTGATGACACAGTTTCTGGTGGAAGCGGTGGTTATTTGTCAGCTGGGCGGTTTGCTGGGCATTGCACTGGGCGTTATGGTGGGCAATGTGGTGACACTGCTGTTGGGCGGCAGTTTTCTGTTTCCCTGGCTGTGGATAACTATAGCCCTCGTGACTTGTACGGCCGTAGGCCTGCTTTCGGGCATTTACCCGGCTATGCGCGCAGCTGCGCTCGACCCTATTGAATCTTTGCGCTACGAGTAAAAGCAGCCCGGGATTTTTTCGACATACCAAAATTTGCTGCGGGGGGCTGCGTTTTCTGTCTGACAGCCTTGGCTAAGCAGTAAATGTAGGTCTTGTGCGTATATGCCGGACAGACGCTCTGATTTTTGATACGAAGGAATCCCGTAATAAATTCTGTCAAACAAGCTATCTTCGTGCCATGCAAAGGCACACATTCAGGCGGGCAGAAAGACTCAAGAGCGAAAAGGCCATAGGATTGCTGTTTAGCGGCAATTCACCCTCTTTCGCACAGTATCCTATGCGGCTGGTGTGGCGGCAGATGGACGAAAAGCAGGGGGATGCAGCTGTCCTCTTCGCTATGAGTGTGCCCAAGAAAAGGTTCAAGCGTGCAGTGACCCGCAACCTCCTGCGCCGCCGCATCCGCGAGGCTTACCGGCAGCACAAGTACCAATTGGAGGAAAAGCTCGGATCCGGTGAGCTGCAATATGCATGGATGATTATTTTCACAGGCCAGGAGGTAGACGATTACGCCACCATCGAAAAGGCCATGCAGGCCATCATCCGGCGGTTTCTAAAAAAGACACGATCAACAACAGAGGCCTGAGAGCCTGCACAAAATCGGCTGACAGTTGTATTCTTAAGTAAAAGAAGCGAGCCCATGACCAAATATATGCCGGCTATCGATGGCTATTTTTCGCACAGATCTTGTATGATTGTCTGCCTGGTGCTGCTGCTGGGGTTGGTAATGCTTCCCCGCACGACCACAGCCCAGCGATACCTGCTGATCGAAAAAATCAACAGCCCCCGCACGACCAAGATCTCTGAGGGCAGCACGATTACCTATCGACTTAAAGGAGATGCAGAATGGCATACCGGGCGTATTCAGCATCTTCGCACCGATCAGCCCCTGATTGCCGTCGATGATTATTACGTAAATCTCACAGAGGTTGAAGCCCTGCGAAAAACGAGGCTGGGAGCCAGGGCCGGCAGCGCCATGCTCACAACTTTTGGTCTGTCATGGTCCGGCCTGGCTCTTATTGGTAAGCTCACCGATGGCGATCCAGAGACACAGTACAACGCACGGGATGCGGCCATTTCGGCCACTTCCGTTGCCTCCGGCTGGCTGATAGGTAAGCTCTTTCGCTACCGCACCTTTGCTATGGGCAACCGTTATCGGCTGCGCATCATAGACCTTAACTTTCGGTAGCAGAGAAACCGCCCGCAGGCGTGCGAAAGCAGCTCACCTCAGCTAATCTTATCAGCTATCACATATTGATAAGGATACCAATTGAGGGGCGTGCCCGCCTGCTCAACAACCCATTCCTGCTGGCTGAAGCGTTCCAGCCAGCGGCCGGCGGCCGCTGGCCAGGCCGCCCGCACCGGGTGGGGATGATAGTTGACGACGAC
>JAUMBM010000332.1:0-3852 GCA_032115735.1 Saprospiraceae bacterium | reverse complement strand
ACACCAGTGGCTTGCCCCTGTCCAGCAGCGCCTCCAGCAGCCGTTGCTGCGACTGTGGCAGATTGAGGTGGGTACGGTCGCCCCGGTCAAAGCCGTCCAGCACCACCTTCATTTCCTCGCCCTCGAGTCGCTCATTCAGTCCCAGCACCAGCACGACTGCGTCCGACGTATCGGCCAAAGCTACGGCCTCTGCCAGCCTGTCGCCCGCTGGTGCGGCCCAATACAAGCCAGCCGTTGCGTCGCCATAGTAGTTTTTGTAACGCACCTCTAAGGGGTATTTTTTTCCCGCCTCCAATACCACGGCACGCGGATTGAGTACCGTATGATGCTCATAATTACCCCCTGCCTGCAGGCTGTCGCCCAGCGAAAACGCCATGAAAGGTTTTGCCCACTCACTGAAGTAATAGGTTCCGGACACAGGTGGCACCAGATAACCCGTCCAGCGCAGGCTGTAGTTGCCCGGCGAAAGGCCGGGATGCGGCGGGTCTATATCCCAGGTAAAATCTATATGATCGTCCGTGCTTGTCCATATCGGTTCGCCCTCCCAACGAGTGTTGGCAAAGTACTCCACCTGCAGGCCCTGCCGCCCGTCGGGCGTCTGCAGGTAAACGGAAGGGATTGGCCGCATGACCGGCAGCCCGTCGGCCAGCTCGCAACCCTGTGCGTAGGTGACTTCAACTTGCGGGGCCAGCTTGTTGCGCAGCCCCTGCAGCACCGTCACAGGGGTGCGGGGAATACCATTGTAGTTGCCCCAAAGCGCCTGCGGATCGTCTGCAACAGGGCCGATGACCGCAAGCTTTTGTAGCTTATCGGAGAGGGGGAGGGCAGCTCCCTCATTTTTGAGCAGCACAATGCTTTCGCGGGCCGCCTGCCGCGCCAGTGCGCGGTGGGCGGGGTTGTTGAGTATGGAAAAAGGTATACTTGCGTAGGGCACGCGCCCGGCCGGGTCGAACATGCCCAGCCGGAAGCGCGCAGTCAGCAGGCGGCCCGCAGCGCGGTCGATGGCCGCTTCGCTTACCAGCCCGCGAGCCAGCGCTTCACCAAGCTGCCGGTAGCTGCTGCCGCACTCAAGATCACAGCCAGCTTCGATGGCGAGGGCTGCCGCAGAAGCATCGTCGGGGAGGATTTTGTGAAATTGCCAAATGTCTGATATCGCCCAGCAATCGGAAACCACATAGCCTTCAAACCCCCATTCCTTTCGCAGCATGTCAAACAGCAGCGGACTTGCACAGGCGGGCTCACCACGCAGCCTATTGTAAGCGCCCATCACGGAGTACACCTTTCCTTCTTCCACTACGGTCCGGAAGGCCGGCAGGTAGGTCTCCCGCAGGTCCCGTTCCGTTGGACGTGCATCGAACTCGTGCCGGCTGGCCTCCGGACCCGAATGGACCGCAAAATGCTTGGCCGTCGCCACTACCTTGAGGTAGGTCGTATCCTCCCCCTGCAGGCCTTGTACAAAGGCTTTCCCCAACTGCCCCGTGAGATAGGGATCCTCGCCATAGGTCTCGTGGCCGCGCCCCCAGCGGGGGTCACGAAAAATGTTGATATTGGGCGACCAGAAAGTGAGCCCCTGGTACAGCCCGTGCTGCCCCCGACGGACAAATTCATGGTGCTTGGCACGCGCTTCATCAGAAGTGATGTCGCCAATGTCCCTGAGCAGCCGGTGGTTCCAGGAAGCAGCCAGGGTGATGGACTGTGGAAAAACCGTAGCATGACCCGCCCGCGCAACCCCGTGCAGGCATTCATTCCACCAGTTGTAAGGCGGGATACCCAGGCGCTCAATGCCCGGAGCATCATACCTGAGCTGGCTGATTTTTTCTTCGAGCGTCATGCGCGACAGCAGATCACCCACCCGCTGCCCAACGGGCAGGTCGGCATCCTGGAAAGGGAAATGTGGTTGTGCCGCCAGCAGCAAGCTGGCCAGAACTAGACCCAAGGAGAGGATCATTTTCATACTTTATCTGTTTAGGTAGTCTGCAAGCTCAATGGGTGTTGATACAGATGGCCATCCCGGGCTGATAAGCTTTTTTAAAAAGACTCCAACGCCGCGGTTTTTCCTGAATCCCCGGCTCCTGCTGGTGACTGTAATTAGGCTTGTTGCCTTTGTTTTGGACCTGTCTAAATTTTTTTTGCGAGCCCAAAATAGTTTTTTTTGGACAGGTTTTCATCCCCTTATAGCTGACAGGGCTGGTTATGTGGCATCAACAATACGACAACAGCTAGCTTTTGCCGCTGGCAGAAAATCCGCGCAGGCACCGGCTGCCCCCTTTCGGTCAGACACCAGAGCAGGCCGTAGAAACCATACCTTTACAATTCCACGGATTGCCCGGCAAGAGATGGCAGCGCAAAAAAATCTATTTTCCCCACGATTGATTATCTTTATAGCTCTTTATGGCAAGTTCCTCCCGTGCATCCAATTCATTGTGCGTATGACCTTTCACATAGAAACAGCCCGCCTGTGGCTGCGGGAATTTCGGGACAGCGACGCACAGGATATGTTCGTCCTGGATGCGGACCCTTTGGTGCACCGCTTTTTGGGTAATCGTCCTGTACAGACGATTGAGCAGGCGCGTGCGACCGTCTCTCATGTCCGTCAGCAATATGAGGACCACGGTATAGGCCGATGGATTGTCATCGAAAAGCAGCACGGTCGCTTTGTTGGTTGGAGCGGGTTGAAGCTGGTCCGCGAAGAGGTCAACGGGCGCAGCGATTACTATGATGTGGGCTACCGCCTTTTGCCCGCTTTTTGGGGAAAAGGATATGCTACAGAATCGGCCAGAGCTGCGCTGGAATATGGCTTTGGAGCGTTGCAGTTATCAGCGATCGCAGGCACTGTACACCGCGACAATCAGGCTTCACGTAAGGTGTTGGAAAAATGCGGCCTGCAACATAGCGGGAATTTTTACTGGCAGGAATTGCCGTGCGAATGGCTGGAAATAAGCCGGGCGACATGGCAGGCAAAGCTATATATCCCTGTCTAGACAATAAATCTATGCATATACGTACCATTTTTCTCCTCTTCTTCTGCAGCTACGCCCTGCTGAACGGCCCCGGGCTGCGGGCACAGGACAGTCTTTTGCTGCAAGAGTCCGTTCAAAAATGGCAAAATGCCGCCGCCTACACCCTGGAGGTTGCCCGGGCCATGCCTTGGGAATATTACGACTTCAAGCCCGTGGAAGAAGAATTTACCTTTGCGCAGCAACTTGAGCACATGGCCGGCAATATGCAGTGGCTGGCCGGCAAATACCTTCGCGGGCAGGCATTTACGCACCCGCTGCTCGAGCAAACCACGCGCACGCCCGAAGAATCGCTGAGCCTGCTGGAAATATCGCTGGCCTTTGCGGAGGAAACCCTGGCACACTACCCTGCTGATTCACTCAACAAGGTACACGACTTTTTTGCAGGCCCCCTCAGTAGCCGGCAGCTCATCCACCTGCTGCACGACCACCACACCCACCACCGCGGGCAGTTGATTGTATACCTGCGCCTTAAAGGCATTCGACCACCCCGGTACCGGGGGTGGTAAGAAAAGCAACCTATCAAACTTACTCCCCTCATTCAAAACAGTAAGCTGTACCCATTTTTTTCCACCAACCTGCGCTGTCTTACTGCAACAGGCACTTTATCTGTAAAAAAAGCGAATAAATTCGCATCGGAGACTAGCATCTTAGCTTTATTCATCGTAATATTGCAATAAAATAATCATTGCCATGGGTGTTACCCGTACAGACGTACACGACGAAGCTGATCTGGCTATAGCCGCCATGGCCAAAGCGCTGGCGCATCCGGCGCGCATAGCCATTATCCGTTGTCTGCTGGCTTCGCGAAGCTGCATTACAGGTGATCTGAGCG
>JAUMBM010000331.1:0-12415 GCA_032115735.1 Saprospiraceae bacterium | reverse complement strand
ATGCGCAATATGCTGCAGCTCAATATGGGGAATGCCGGGCAAAATGAGCAGGCTGTTGCTTTGCCGCTCTTTGCGGAGATCGGCCAGCAGGCGGGGATTTCCAACACCGACTGGTCCTGGGCAACCCTATGTGCTGACCTTGATCTGGACACCCACAAAGACATTTTTATTACCAATGGCTATGCACGCGATTACACCAACATGGAGTTTCTCAATTACACCATGGATGTGCAGTTAAAGTCGCAGCGCTCCGGTAAAGCAGCGGATCCTATGGAGGTTATCGCCCAAATGCCGGCCATTCATACGCCTAATTACGCTTTTCAAAATACGGGATCGACTGTCTTTATCGATAAGACAAGCGACTGGGGCTTTGACCGGCCCTCTATGTCCAACGGGCTGGCGATGGCCGATTTTGATCGCGACGGCGATCTCGATCTGGTCATCAATAACGTCAATGAAGCAGCAACAGTATATCAAAACCAGTCGGAAACGCTTAGCAGCCACAAGAGTATCACAGTTGATCTGAGCCGCACCAACCCGGCCCGCGCTATTGGTGCCAAGGTGTGGGTATTTGCAGGGGGTAGCAGCCAATTGCAGGAATTTTATCCGGTCAGAGGATATCAGTCGTGTATGTATACGCCCTTAGTCTTTGGTCTCGGCGGTGCTGCACAGGCCGATTCGGTGGTCGTTATGTGGACAGACGGGCGTCGATTCACCAGCCGCAATGTGCAAGCCTCCACCACCATTGAAGCCGTTTATGAGCCTGCTGCAGCGGTGGCGCAGGCCATCCTGCCTGCGACCGGCCTGTATCCGGGGGTAAGCCAGCGCAAAATGCCCTTCCGACATCAGGAGGACGTGCAGAACGATTTCAGCCTGCAGCCGCTGCTTCCTTTCATGCTTTCTTTTCAGGGACCCCGGATGGCTGTGCGCTCCACGGCGGATGCCGGGGAGATTTATTTTTGCGGCGCAGCCGGTCAGGCTTCACAGCTCTGCCGCGTTACGGCCGACGGTATGCAAGTTGTACCCCAGCCAGCCTTTGCCGCAGCCGCGGCTTATGAAGATGCCGATGCTGTCTTTGTAGATGCAGATGGCGACGGCGATGAAGATTTGGTGGTGGCTTCGGCAGGATATCACCTGACGGCAGACTCTCCTTTGCTTCGGCCGCGCTTGTACCGCAATGACAACGGCCGTTACCAGTTGGCAGAGGACGCCTTCCCGGCCAGTCTGGCACTGGCAGCTTCAACGGTTGTGGTGCTGGACGCAGATCAGGATGGCGACCAGGATATATTTTTCGGAGCCCTGGTACAACCGCAGAACTTCCCGTTGCCGGCCGATTCCTACCTGCTGCTCAACGATGGTCGGGGACGCTTCAGCCCGGGAGTATCGCTTCCGCTGGGTATGGTGACCGATGCGCTGGCAACGGACATGGACGGCGACGGTGATACAGATCTGCTTGTCAGCCGGCTTTTTGGCACCGTTGCCTGCATTCCCAATGAAGGCGGCCAATTGAATCCTGCAGCAGAACAAGTGCTCAGTGAAACGGGTATTTGGCTGCACATCAATGAGTTGACATCCAAAAACGGTAAGCAGTTCATGGCAGGCAATCTAGGACTTAACAACCAGTTGGCAGCGGTTACTGAGGGCGGACTGGGTTTGTATGATGCGCCCTTTTTGGGGGCCAATAAGGTCATTCCGGTGCTTACTTTTTTCCAGCAGGGGAAGGAATACCCCTTCCCTGCCCGCGACGAACTGCTGAGCGCGATGCCGGTACTCAAGAAAAATTTTACCAACTATACCTCTTTCGCTACGGCAAGCATACAAGACGTGCTGGGTGACGCACTCGGAAAGGCCAATCATCGGACAGCCAAAGAATTGCAGAGTGTTATTATTCGCGTAGATCGGGGGAAGGTATTGTCGGTGCCCCTGCCGGCGGTAGCCCAATATGCGCCCTTGCTGGCGAGTTGCACTGCAGATGTCAACGAAGACGGACTCGAAGACCTCCTTTTGGGGGGTAACATCACGCATACACGCGTGCGCATCGGCAAGATGGATGCTTCCTACGGACAAGTGCTGCTCAATGACGGGCAGGGAGGCTGGCGATACGGGGGGCACCTGAATATCCGCGGAGACGTGCGGTCTATGGTCTTTATTCCTTCGCTCAGAAGTCTGGTGGCAGGCATCAACCATGCTGAGGCGGTTCGCTGCGTCTTTAGCGGGGGGCAGTAAATGGCTTAAAAAGTAAAAGCCCCCGGGCTTGATTTTTCAAAAATCAAGCCCGGGGCTTTTTATTAAAAATACTCTTTAGCGGATAAGGCCGCCAAAGAGCGTTATATGCGACAAAAATACTTGCTTTATTGGGCTTCCAGCCCCAGCGCAGTCATCAACCAGGTGTTTCGCGCGGGATCGTTGAAAGAGTAGGAGACATTGTCGGCAACATCAACAGAGGTGACCATTTCTTTGACTTCATCGGAGAAGTGTAGTACGGCACCCTCCGGTACATAGAGCTCATAGACAACCTCTTGCGCGCGCCATTTATCCCCGCGTTTTACAACAGCGCTGCCGGGAAACTCCAGCCGATTGTCCCCCGTCTGTACTTTTCCACGTGTCAGCTGCAGGGCCCGATCGGCATCGGCCTTACTCCCTCCCCGGGCATAGGATTTTTCTACCAGCTTCCATTGCTGATCGCTGCTCAGGTAAATCCGCAGGGAGCCATTGCGCCACTGAAGTTCTTCTTTACTGACAGCCAGTTTGTTGTCGATGAAAAAAGGACCAGAATCTCCCTCCGGAAAGGCCGTAGATGAGATTTCAACAGGCCCCTGCGTCAGGCTGCTGAGCGAATAACTCGTCTCTCCGCGAGCACTGCTGCGGAACTCGTCGGACAGTATGGCAACGGAAATGATCAGCATGCCCAAACTGACCGACCACAGCAGACTCATGCCGAATGACCACTTGGCGCTTACCTTAGTCCCGAAAGCCATGCGGGCCAAGCCCAGCGCCAGACCTACCAGGGGAATACCCACGACCAACAGCAGAGAGAAAGTACCCATAGCGGTCAGCATTTCCTGTCCCGGGAAAATAAAGCTCAGGTAGGGGTATCCATAGACCAGACTACCAATCATTGAAAACCACAGGATGGCAAAAACGAGCAGGATGATAATGACCAAAAACCGGCTTAGTCCTATGAAAAAACCACTCACCCACGACAAGCCAATGCCCAGCGCAGAGGTAGCTGCCCGTACGCCGGAGCGCAGACCCGCTTCGAAGCGGTCAGCATTGGGCGTACCATCCGTATAAGTCTTGTTCATGTCAGACATTTGTCGGGACAGCTTTTCAAATTCTTCCTTGGCCACCCGGCTCAGGTTGGAGACATTGATAGGCTCCCCGCGCATCGCCAGCCGGTCGGCAGAAGTCTTAGCCTCCGGCATTACCGCCCAAAGGATAATGTACAACGGCAAACCAAAACCGCCCCAAAGGATGAAGATGGCAAACAGAATGCGCACCCATACGGGGTCACTAATTCCAAAATAAGCTGAGATACCACTGCTGACACCTGCGACAATTTTGTTGTCGGGATCGCGGAACAAACGCTTGCCTGTTTTTAAGAGAGGCTCTTCCGTCGTGGAAGTAGATTGAGAATCGCCGGCTTCCGCCCCAAAATCCTCCGGTCGACCCATAACAGCGATGGCTTCGAGCACATCCTGCCGATTGACGATGATGCGGGTTCCCAGACTTTCCCGGAATAGTTCCGCAATACGGGCTTCTATGTCTGCAATGATCTCTGTAGCGCCCTCCGTCTGACTGAAATGGCGGTGCAGGGTTTGTAAGTAAGCGGACAGGTGCTCATAGGCTTCTTCATCCATGGTGAAAGGAATACCGCCTAAGTTAATGTGCACGACCTTATTCATGATTCAGCTGGTTGTTGTTGTGTATTGTTGTTGTTGGTAGCTCGGCCGACGGCCGCTGTCAGTTCTGTCCAGGTCTCTATCAGGCCTGCCAGTAATGCATGGCCGCCTGGTGTCAACGTGTAGTACTTGCGCGGAGGCCCCTGGCTGCTTTCCCGCCAGGTATAAGCCAGGATTTCTGCGTTCTTAAGCCGGGTAAGTAAAGGATATAATGTGCCTTCCACGACATCTATCCTGCTGAGCGCCAGCCGGTCGCGAATATCGGGAGGATATACCTCCCCAGCCTCGGCTATGATGCTCAGAATACACAGCTCCAGCACGCCTCGGCGCATCTGCGTTCTTGTGTTTTCTAAATGTTCGTTTTTCATACTTCAAAGATAGGGTGAAATCAAGTACTATGCAACACAAGGTACTGTCCTTTGCCTTGATCTATGGATGAAAATGCATTATTAATCGACGAAGGTCGCCCGCAGGATAGCAGAAACTGCGACCCGGTCTGCCGGCGAGGGGGGAGGGGAGTAGCCCTGAGGTATTGACTGTCGATAAATAGTTGAACGGTTGCTTCAATAAATGCGGACAATCAGCTACATTCGCACAGCTTAACAGGAAGTAAGGCATGGACATAACAAAAGCCCGGCACGCGCTCAAGCAGTATTTCGGCTATGATCACTTCAGACCCATGCAGGCTGACATCATCAGCGCCCTGTATGCGGGGCAGGATGCATTGGTACTGATGCCGACCGGCGGTGGCAAATCCGTCTGCTTTCAGATTCCTGCGGTCACGCTGCCCGGGACAGCGGTGGTAGTATCGCCTTTGATAGCCCTCATGAAAGACCAGGTGGAGGGGCTGCGGGCGGCCGGGGTGCGCGCGGCTTACCTCAACAGTTCGCTTGACAGCAAAGCCCAGCTGGCGGTTGAGGATGCATTCTTCAAGGGAGAGTTAAAGCTGTTGTATGTTTCACCCGAGAAAATTGTCTCCGGCAATTTCATACCGCTGTTGCAGCGGGCGCAGATTTCACTGTTTGCCATCGACGAAGCACATTGCATTTCTGCCTGGGGCCACGATTTCCGGCCCGAATACACCCAATTGGCTTTTTTAAAAAGACTTTTCCCCCACATACCCATTGCGGCACTTACGGCCACGGCCGACCGGCTCACCCGGCAGGACATCATCCGCCAACTGGAGCTGAACGATCCCGCCACTTTCATTTCATCATTTGACCGCCCCAACATACAGCTCGAGGTGCGCCCCGGACAAGGGCGTCGGGAGCAGATTATTCAGTTTTTGAAGCGCCACCCTCGGCAGTCGGGCATTATCTACTGCCTGAGTCGCAAGAGTACCGAGGAGCTTGCCAACAAGCTCCGGGAGGCAGGTTTCACGGCGGCCGCCTACCATGCCGCTCTGCCGGATACTGAGCGTGCCCGCGTGCAGGAGGCGTTTATCAATGACAATATTCCGATCATTTGTGCGACTATTGCCTTTGGTATGGGGATTGACAAGAGCAACGTCCGCTGGGTGATTCACTACAATCTGCCCAAAAACATCGAAGGTTACTACCAGGAGATTGGTCGTGCCGGGCGCGACGGTACTGCGGCCCAGGCCATCCTTTTTCACAGCTATCAGGATGTGATGACGCTCACGGAGATCATCACCGACAATGGGGGGGCCAATGCGGAGGTACAGTTGGGCAAGCTGGAGCGTATGCGGCAGTATGCCGAAGCGCTGAGCTGCCGCCGCCGCATACTGCTCAACTATTTCAACGAAAACCTTACGGAAAACTGCGGCAACTGCGATATCTGCAAAAACCCTCCCCAGTCCTTCGACGGCACCATCGTTGCCCAAAAGGCGCTGTCGGCAGTCTATCGCCTGCGTGAAGGCGTGGGGATGAGTATGTTGATTGATGTGCTGCGCGGCTCTGCCCGCCGCGAGATCACCGAGCGGGGCTACGACAAGATCAAGACCTACGGGCAGGGGCGCGATTTTTCCCAGCATGAGTGGCAAAATTATCTACACCAGTTGATAGATTTGGGGTTTCTGCAGGTGGCAGCGGAGCGGCAGGGCGTGCTGCAGCTTACGCCTGCCAGCGAGCGGGTCTTGTTTGGCGGGGAAAAAGTGCAGCTGGTGCGGCTCGCCACGCTGCGCGAGCGGCAGCAGGCGGAGCGGGAAAAAACCAAGGTGGCAGCGCCGCGTGAGCGCGTGCGCGACGATCTGTTTGAGCGCCTGCGGCAGCTGCGCCGCCAGCTGGCGCTCAGCCAGGGGGTACCTCCTTATATCATTTTCAGCGATGCCACCCTGGAGGAAATGGCCGCCCAGCGGCCCCAGTCGCTGGAGGAAATGCGCTACATAAGTGGGGTGGGGGAGAAAAAACTCGGGCAGTACGGGGAGGCTTTTCTGGATGTCATCGTCGGCACTTCTACGCCGTCGCCGGACCGCCCTGCGGCGGCAGGCGAGTCCGTATATGCGCTTTTCCAACAGCAAGGGCTTAGCGCCGCGACCATCGCGCGCGAAAAGGAAATGCCGCTCAACAGGGTGTACACGCAGCTGACGGTGGCCCTGCAGACAGGCCGGCCGCTGGACGTAGGCCGGCTCATGCCTCTCGATACCATCGAGAAAGTCAGGCTGGCAACGCGCTACCTGCAGCGCGATTTCAGCGTGGAAGATCTGTACGAGTATTTTGATGGCCAGCTTGAAAAGCACCAGCTGCAGCTCGCCATGGCCTATCTGCAGCGAAAGACAGGCGACTAAGCCTGATCGGGCAGGCAGGGGGCTGCAACAACGCTTCTGTGTCGATCATTGCTTGCGTACCTTGCAAAGACGGATACTATATTGATTGTGTACAGGCCAGCGCTACAGTCGCCAGCGGTAAGCGCGCTCGTCTGTCGCCCGCATGGTGCACAATATGCCTTCGAGATGGTCATATTCGTGCTGTAAAAGCTCCGACAGGTCATCGCTAACCGTCCAGTCCTGCTCCTGCCACGACAGATCGCGATAGCGCAGACTTATCTGTCGATGCCGCTTCACCTTCACCAGCAGGTTGGGGAAACACATACAGTCATCCCAGACCTCAAATAGTTCATCGCTGTAGTGGTAAATCGTGGGGTTGATGAGAACCCGCGGGTGATCTGTATTGAGATAGATGATCCGCTTCATAATCCCCAGCTGCGGCGCTGCGATACCCCGACCAAAACCGTGGCGCTGCCTGACGGCCTCCATGACTTCATGCAGTTGCTGCGCCCAGCCCGCAACGGCCGGCAGCTCGGCCCTCTCTACCGGCGCCGACTTTTCATACAGCCGCGGATCACCCAGCAGCAGCAGATCATCGAGGGACTTGCGCGTATCCATCATGGCATGTGCTTTGTCGGGCAGTCTGCACCCTGGAAGGACGGCAGACTAGAAATATTTGAAATTGTGGCCGTGCTGAATCCGCTGCAGGCTGTGAAAAATCAGCAGCACCAGATTGCTGACATCGTCCTTGTGGGCCATTTCCACCGTCGTGTGCATATAGCGCAGCGGCAAGCTGATGAGCGCTGAAGGTACCCCTCCGTTGCTGTAAGCGAAAGCATCTGTATCGGTAAAAGTACCTCTGGAAGCAGCTTCCCGCTGGAAAGGGATCGAATGGTCAGCGGCCGCATCGAGGATCAGTTGCAGTAGTTTGCGGTGGACAGCCGGGGCATAGGTGAGCGAAGGCCCCAGCCCGCACTTGACATCCCCTTCTTTTTTCTTGTTGATCAGCGGCGTGCAGGTATCGTGGGTCACATCCGTCACGATGGCCGCATGCGGCCTGATCGTCTGGGCAATCATTTCAGCCCCCCGCAGACCCACTTCTTCCTGCACAGAATTGACAATGTACAGGCTGAAAGGCAGTTGCACCTGCCGCTCATGCAGCAGTCTGGCTACTTCAGCTATGCAGAAGCCCCCCATGCGATTGTCCAGTGCCCGGCCCGCATAAAAGTTGTTGTTGATAACTTCCATTTCGTCATCGAAAGTAATCACACAGCCAACATGCACGCCGGTCTCCAGCACCTCGTTCTTATCCTTGGCTCCGATATCGATGAAAATATTGTCGAGCTGTGGCTGCAGCTTATTGTCTTCCCCATTGCGCGTATGGATGGCCGGCCAGCCGAAAACCCCGCGTACGATGCCTTTAGGCGTATGAATATTGACCCGCTTGGAAGGCGCAATGATGTGATCAGACCCCCCGTTGCGCACCACATAAATGAAGCCATCATCGGTGATGTAGTGTACAAACCACGAGATTTCGTCGGCATGTGCCTCAATGACCACCCGATAATCCTGCCCGGGATTGATGATGCCGTAGGCAGTACCGTAGTTGTCCAGACTCCAGTCGTCGATAAACGGCTTGATATACTCCAGCCAGAGTTGCTGTCCGCTGGATTCAAAGCCGGTAGGAGACGCGTTGTTGAGGTACGAACGCAAAAAAGTCTCTGATTTGGGGGTAATAATTGACATATGAGATAAAAACTAAGACTAATACGCAATCAATACTGTATAATCGGGCAAAGATAAAAAAATTGAAAAATAAATGGCACATAATACGGCCAACTTATCTCTATTTCGCCTCCTGGTCTGCCAAAAAGGCATCGCTCCAGGCTTTGGGGTCGAGTCGCCAGTGGCTGAGTGCCGCCTGCTCATCGGCCGACAGATAGCCTGCCGAAACGGCTTCGGCCAGCAGAGCATCGTAATGGCTGAGCGTCTGCCAGGGGCAGTCGGCAGCGGCAAAAGCCGCCCTAGCCGCCGGAAAGCCATAGTTGAAAATGGCCAGCACGCCGGCCACTTCGACGCCTTCCGCCCGCAGGGCCTGTACGGCCTGCAGGCAGGAGCCGCCGGTGGAGATGAGGTCTTCGACTACCAGATAGCGGCCGCCGGGCTGCACTTCACCTTCAATCAGATTTTGTCGTCCGTGCCCCTTTGCCTGGCTGCGCACGTACACAAAAGGCAGGTCCAGTGCATGGGCGAGCAGGGCTCCGTGGGCAATGCCGGCCGTCGCTACGCCCGCAATGCCGTCCAGCCTGCCAAAATCGGCTGCTGTGTGCACCATGGCCTCGAGCAGCCGCCGCCGGATGGCGGGATGCGAAAGTACGAGCCTGTTGTCGCAGTAAATAGGGGAGCGAAGGCCGCTCGCCCAGGTGAAAGGATGCTGCGGACTGAGTTTTATAGCCTTTATCTGGAGCAACCACTGGGCAATCTGACGAGAATTTTCCATATTTGTTCGAATTTTGGCAGCATGCCCCCGCTAGGGCATGCCCGGCTTTGTATAAATTTTTTCGCCGCCAAGGCGGCGAAGGAGATGCTGATTACGTGGTTGTTTTTTAAAAAATCAAAAAACAAATACGCACTAAACTTGCGCCCAAATGTACAAAATCTATGTCAACGAGCGACTGCTGATGTTGTGTTCTGCCGAAGAGGCCTCTGCCCTGCAGCCGTCGGCAGGCTTGCTGGTGGCGCCCTACTCAGGCAAGATAAAGACGCTTTTTCAGTACATCGACACCCTCGAAAAGCAGTCGCCCCGCGTGACCTCCATCGCCTTGTTCAGCGATACACAGGAAGCGTTGTGGAAAGATTTTACGGACCTCTACCGCTGCATAGAAGCGGCCGGGGGGCTGGTAGAAAATGAGGAGGGCGAGTTGCTGATGATTTTCCGCAGAGGCTGGTGGGACCTGCCCAAGGGGAAGATTGATGCGGGCGAGTCGGCCGAAGCGGCAGCCGTCAGGGAGGTGGAAGAAGAGACGGGCATCAGCGGGCTGCAACTGCACAGCCTGTTTGATACCACCTATCATACGTATCGCGATGACAAAAACCGCCGCTGTCTGAAAATCACCTATTGGTACCTGCTGTCGGCCAAGCGCCAGCCGCTCTTGCCGCAGGCGGAAGAAGATATAGAGCAGGCTGTGTGGGTCGATCGCCGGGAGCTTGCGGCTGAGCCCCGTCGGCTGTATGCAAGCCTGCAGGATTTGTTGGCAGCCTACGGCCTGCGGCCGGGGGGCTGATCTGATTTTTTTTAAAAAAAGGAGCATGAAGCGCATTTTGGTCACCGGAGGTGACGGGCAACTGGGGCAGTGTTTTCGCCAGCTGGCGCTGGCGAGGCCCGATCTGCGTTGGAAAATTGTGGGCCGCACAGAGCTCGATATTGCCCGGCCGGAGGCCTGCCGGGCGCTGCTGGCTGACTGGCAGCCGGATGTGTGCTTCAATGCGGCCGCCTATACGGCTGTGGACAAGGCTGAGTCGGACGAGGCCGGGGCATGGCAGGTCAATGTCGACGGGGCCGCGCAGCTGGCCGCCGCCTGCGCTGCCACCGGCTGCCGGCTGCTGCACTATTCTACAGACTACGTCTACGCCGGCCACTACAACCGGCCACTGCGGGAAACTGATGAAACTGATCCGCAGGGGGTCTACGGTGCTACGAAGCTCGCGGGGGAGCAGGCTGTGCTGCAGCAGCTGCCTTCAGCACTGATCGTGCGCACCTCCTGGGTGTACAGCGCTTACGGGCACAATTTTTTGCGCAGCATGCTCCGCCTCGGGCGTGAGCGCGCGCAGCTGCGCGTGGTGTTCGATCAGGTAGGCAGCCCTACGGCGGCCGATGACCTGGCTGTCGCCAGCTTACAGATGGCGCTGGCGCCGGTGGCTGCCGGCGGCGGCATTTACAACTACAGCCACGAGGGGGTTTGCAGTTGGTACGATTTTGCGGCAGCCATTTTTGAGATGGCAGGTATCCGTACGGAACTGCTGCCCATTGAGAGCGCTGATTTTCCTACGCCTGCGCGGCGGCCCAATTTCAGCGTTCTCAACAAAACCAAAATTAAGGAGACCTTCGGGTTGCAGATCCCGCACTGGCGGACGGGCGTCCGCAGGGTGCTGAATCAACTAGAGCCTGTAAGCTCCAATAACTCACAGACATGAATGCACAACTCAAGCGGCTTTTTGCGATTGCTGCCAAGCCTTCCCGCCGCATCCTGGGGCTTATGTCGGGCACCTCGCTCGACGGTCTTGACATGGCGCTTTGTCGCGTTGAGGGTAGTGGGCGCACGACCCGGATAAGCCTCGAGCACTTTGCTACTGCAGCCTTCGGAGAGGAGGTGAAGGAAAAAGTCAGGCAGGTTTTTGCCAAAAAAACGATAGATTTTCAGCATCTTACCTTGCTGAATGCCTGGCTGGGGCGCCACCATGCGGAGCTGGTGTGCCGGCAGCTGGCTGCCTGGGGGGTGTCGCCGGAGGCGGTAGACCTCATCGCCAGCCATGGGCAGACGGTCTTTCACGCCCCGCGCATCCTGCACGGCTTGCCGGACTATCCCAATGCGACCCTACAGATAGGCGATGGTGATCACCTCGCAGTACACACGGGTATCATCACGTTGTCAGATTTTCGGCAAAAACACGTGGCGGCCGGTGGTGAGGGAGCTCCGCTGGCCGTATACGGCGATTATTTTATCTTCACAGATGCGCACGAAAACAGGATTTTGCTGAATCTCGGGGGCATCGCCAATTTCACCTATCTGCCTGCCAATGGCAGGGCAGAGGAGGTATTTGTGACGGACACAGGGCCCGGCAATACCCTGCTGGATGCTTTCGCCCAGGAATTTACCGGCCAGGCCTACGACCGGGACGGCCGGCTGGCCCTGGCGGGCAGCGTCAGCCAGCCGCTGCTGCAGGCGCTCAAAGAGGAGGCGTTTTTCGAGGCTCCCTTTCCCCGCACCACCGGGCCCGAGCTTTTTAATAAGCAGTACGTGCGCCTAGCGCAGCAGCGCTCAGGCACCTCCGCGCTCAGCCCGCAGGATCTGATGGCCACCCTCGCGCGCTTCTCCGCCGAAACAGTGGCGGATGCGGTGCTGAAAGTTTGCAGCCCCGGGCTGCTGTATCATCTCTACCTGAGTGGCGGGGGGATGCACAATCCGGCCCTGCTGCAGCATCTGCAGGCCTGCCTGCCTGCCTGTATCATGAAAACCACGGATACACTGGGCATTGCAGGCGACGCCAAAGAGGCCATTCTTTTCGCCATACTGGCCAACGAGACCATCGCCGGCGGGGATACTTTTTTTGGCAACCGCCCCGGCGTCCCCGCTGTGTCCATGGGGAAAATCAGCCTCCCGGCTTAGAAAGAGATTTTTTGGCGGCTGTCGCCGCAAAAAATACCCCGTGGTATTTTTTTTGTCGGCGACAGCCGACAAAAAAACACCACATACTTTTTGCGGCAACAGCCGCAAAAAGTATAGCCCAAGTACTTTTTTGTCGGCAACAGCCGACAAAAAAGCACCACATACTTTTTGCGGCAACAGCCGCAAAAAGTATAGCCCAAGTATTTTTTTGTCGGCAACAGCCGACAAAAAAGCACCACATACTTTTTGCGGCAACAGCCGCAAAAAGTATAGCCCAAGTATTTTTTTGTCGGCAACAGCCAACAAAAAAACACCACATACTTTTTGCGGCAACAGCCGCAAAAAGTATAGCCCAAGTACTTTTTTGTCGGCAACAGCCGACAAAAAAGCACCTACTGTAA
>JAUMBM010000330.1:5407-5634 GCA_032115735.1 Saprospiraceae bacterium | reverse complement strand
AAGTTGCTAACTACAACAACCTGACGAGCGAAGTGCTGAACGCAAACTTCGTAGGTGTTAAGGTAGGTGATGTGAACGGCAGCGCAGCAGCGAACCTGCTGGCGAGCGAAGAGCGCAGCCTGAACGGCATGTTTACGTTTGATGTAGCAGATGCAGCTGTAAAGGCGGGCAATGTATACACAGTAGACTTCCGCGCAGGCGAGATCGCGAAGATCCAGGGCTATCAG
>JAUMBM010000330.1:0-5397 GCA_032115735.1 Saprospiraceae bacterium | reverse complement strand
CGATGTAGTAGGTATCAGCAGCCGTTACACGACTGCGGAAGCATACAACAACAACGACGAGACGATGGGCGTAGGCATCCGGTTCAGCACGGGTGTTGTAGCTTCTGCAGGCTTTGAAGTATACCAGAACACGCCAAACCCATTCAAGGGCGAGACGATGATCAGCTTCAACTTGCCGGAGGAAGGTATGGTTTCCTTAGTAATAGTGGATGCCCTGGGTCGAAAAGTATCTGTCTGGCAAGGTAATCTGCCGGAAGGGC
Source organism: Saprospiraceae bacterium (assembly GCA_032115735.1). Taxonomy (GTDB): domain Bacteria; phylum Bacteroidota; class Bacteroidia; order Chitinophagales; family Saprospiraceae; genus JAUMBM01. The sequence continues at coordinate 5,137 of JAUMBM010000330.1, read as the reverse complement.
TTAATCGCAAGTTTATTAATTTGAGCTCGACGGGTCTTTCTGGAATCCTTTACTATACACTTACATACAAGGATACATCAATCACCAAAATGATGGTTGCATTAGACTAGCAGATTTTGCTGTCTGGTGAATCCAATCTTTCAGGATGGGATGCTGTCAGAATACTTTGATTCTTACAATGACGATGGGATGCCTTCGATATAGGCTGGAATAGCATTGGCATAGACGTCAATATATGGCGCAACCGGACGATTGTCTTTTGATGCTGGATATACGGCTGTACTACTAGTGGAGAGGACTATTTTGAATGGTTGTGCGGATTCATTGCGCTAGGCTGTGGTATTTGCTGATTTATGCCGAGGCAAAAGAGCCTGTAGTGTAATCAATGGCAGATTAGCATCCCAGGGAGATGTGAGCCTCTTCTGAGCATAAGGTCGGGGGAGGAACCCAATATTTGCAATTTGTTAAATATGGTTGAGAAGGAGGGGCGGAAACAATGTGATGTTTCCGCTCCCCATCTTTTTCGATATCATTTCCTGATGAAAGTACAGTATATCTTGGATGGTATTGAAATTATCTTAATTTTTTCTCGCTAAAATGTGTGCAACACGAAATTTTTTATAAATTAGCGTTATCTTAATTTTTGATATAACTATATGTTAAGTACGCTTTTTTATAAATCTAATTTCATTATAGAACCAAATTTAATTTGACTTATGACCATTGAATTCACAAACCAGTTATTAACCACAAAACAGATATTTTATGGCTACAGGTAACCAAAAAGGAGGAGGTAAAAAGGCTAAGACTCGCAGAGAATTAGCTGAAGAATTGGGCATTTCTGTTTCTACTCTGTGGAGGGTTCTTAAAAGAAGCAATCTGGAAGTACCTTCGGGATTGATTTTTCCCAATACTGAAGAGGAAATTCTCAAAAAGTTGAAGAAGAAATGAACGACAATTTTCATTTCTGATCATTGACTATTTCTGGTGCTTATTGAGTTGTCAGGGTGTGTTCGGGAATTTTCTGCCTGAGATAAGAACAAGGCGTTTTTAGGCTTTTTGCCGGGTCGGTTCCTGCTATATGGCTGTGCTACCATGCTGACGTGTCGTGGTATTTAAGTTGCTACATTGCCGCGCTGTCACTTTGCTGAATTGCTTCACAGTTGCACTGCAACGTTACTGCGTTACTGCATTATTGCATTATTGCATTATTGATGGAGCGCGGTTGGCACTAAGCGCCGGACAGAAGGCGATAACTTGCAAAAAAGAATTGTTCTAAACCCGGGAAGAAAGCCTGAACACACCCCAAAGATTTTAGTTTCTCCTGCAAGCTGTGTGCGGAATACGCTTTAAACAGTATTTGGTCATTTTACCCTTGCAAATTCCACAAAACTCCGCTACATTTGTCGGACTTCGGTGGATACCGATGCATACTGCGGGTGTAGCTCAGTTGGTAGAGCATCAGCTTCCCAAGCTGAGGGTCGCGAGTTCGAATCTCGTCACCCGCTCCAAAGCCTGGCCCTAATCGGTCAGGCTTTCGTCTTTCTGTCCGGGACGCACCCGCTGCCACCACAGCTACCCTCGCAGCCAATTGCCAAAAGCCGGCGGCGCTTGCTGTTTTGATAGTAAAAATTGACTACCTTTGAATCAAATAACTTTCTTTCACATGCATATCAACTTCACAGGTATACGGGCTATTGGTCTGGTAGTCGCGTTGGCATCACTGGCTGCCTGCCAGCCAAAAGAATCTAAAGAGGGCGGGACAGCCGCAGCCCAGCCGGCAGCCGAGGTAGCAGCAGGGGGCTCCAAAATTGTATTCGTCTATGCAGATACGCTGCTGGCCAAATACAACTATTTCTCCGACAAACAAAAAGAACTGGAAGGACGCCAGAAGCAAGCCGAGGATCAGATTCAGGCGCGACTCAAGGCACTGGAAAATGAGGTGATGGGCATACAGCGCAAAGTACAGGATATGGCACCCGCACAACTGGCCCAGGAGCAGGAGCGCATCGGTCGCAAAGAACAGGAAATCATGCGTGAGCGTGACCGGCTCGGCAAAGCCTTGCTGGATGAGACGGAGCGACTCAATAAAGAACTTGAAAAGCGAATCAATGATGTACTCAAGGCTATTCGGGAGGAAAAAGGGTACGACTTTATCCTTAGCTACGGACCAGGTACAGGGGTGCTGATGGTCAACGACAGCCTCGATATCACTGATGAGGTGCTGCGTCGACTCAATGAGATTCAATAACCGGCAAAGGCCGTAGATCTGCGATGCTCGCAAGGCACTCTTTGGCAGCACCCACTGCCAAAGAGTGTCTCCGATACATGTTCTGCTTTCCACTACCTCAATCCACTCAATATGAATCGCTTCTTTTGGCTGGGAATCAGCCTGCTGTTCAGCCTGCAGGCAGCTTTTTCCCAACAGCAAATGGCTGCCTTGCCGACCATCGCTGAGAGGACGAAAGAGATGGAGCTGCTGCCGGGCTTCATCAATTGTTATCGGGATGCGCGCTCAGGGAAAATTTTCGCTGAAATCAGTCGCTGGGGAGAGGAATTTATGTACGTCAACAGCCTGGCTGCGGGTGTGGGCTCCAATGATATTGGGCTGGACCGCAATCAGTTGGGGGGTGATCGCGTGGTCAAGTTTATTCGCTCAGGTCCCAAAGTGCTGCTCCTGCAGCCCAACCAGCAGTATCGCGCAGTCTCGGACAATGCAGAGGAGCGCAAAGCAGTGGAGGAGGCCTTCGCCCAGTCGGTACTCGCAGGCTTCAAACTGGAGGCCGCCGAGGGGGATCGCGGTCTGATTGATCTCACTCCCTTGCTGATGGCCGACGCACACGGGGTGGTCAACAGACTCAAATCATCCCGGCAGGGTAGCTATCGCATAGATCCTGACCGCTCCTTCATCATCATGGAGGAGGCCAAAAATTTTCCCGACAATACGGAGCTGGAGACCTTGCTGACTTTCGGCGGAGAACCGCAGGGGGACTGGATTACTTCGGTCACACCAAGTCCGGAGGCGGTGACGGTGCGAATGCATCATTCGTTTGTGCAGCTGCCCGATCTCGCCTACACGCCCCGGGTGTATGATGCCCGCTCGGGCTATTTTCACATTGCTTTTGCCGACTACGCAAGTGCTATAGATCAGCCGTTGGTGCGCCGGTATATACAGCGGCATCGGCTGGTGAAAAAGAATCCTGCTGCCGCTGTGAGTGATCCGGTGAAGCCGATTGTCTACTACTTGGACAGAGGGGTGCCTGAGCCGATACGCTCTGCCCTGATCGAAGGGGCTTCGTGGTGGGCGGAAGCCTTCAAAGCCGCTGGTTTCAGCAATGCTTTTCGGGTAGAAATGCTGCCGGAAGGGGCCGATCCGCTGGATGTGCGCTACCACATGATCAACTGGACGCACAGGAGTACCCGGGGCTGGAGCTACGGGAGCACGGTGACGGATCCTCGCACCGGTGAAATCATCAAAGGACACGTATTGCTGGGCAGCCTGCGCGTGCGGCAGGATTTTCTCATCGCTCAGGGACTGGTAGAGGCCTATGCCGAAGGCAGGCAGGCCGATCCCCGTCTGCAGGAGATGGCACTGGCACGACTGCGACAGCTGTCGGCACATGAGGTGGGACATACGATTGGGCTGGCACACAACTTTGCCGCCAGCCACAACGAACTGGCGTCAGTCATGGATTATCCGCACCCGCTTTTCCGCTTGCTTGACGGAGAAATTGATTTTTCACAAGTCTATGATACAGGTATCGGTTTGTGGGACAAACAGGCCATCCGCTATGGATATGCACAGTTTGCCGACAGCGACAGCGAAGCTAAGGGACTCGCGGCTATTCTGGCAGAGAATGACTCGCTGGGACTGTTGTACCTGAGCGATGCCGATGCAAGACCGCTGGCCTCTGCGCATCCGCACGCCCATCTGTGGGACAATGGTTCGTCGGCCATTGATGAGCTAAAGCGGCTCATTGGCCTGCGGCGGGTGGCGCTGCAGCGGTTTGGTGAAAAAAACCTCGCTCCGGGTATGCCTATGTCTGAGCTGGAGACGGTATTGGTGCCGCTCTACCTCATGCATCGCTACCAGACGGAGGCGGTCGCAAAATACCTGGGGGGGATTGATTACCGCTATGGTATTCGGGGCGATGGAGGCCCGGGGCCGAAGCCGGTGGCTGATGAACTTCAGCGGGAAGCGCTTACCCACTTGCTGGTGACGCTGGATGCTGACTTTTTGCAGATTCCGCCCTCAGTGGTTGCCCTCATACCTCCCGTGGCTTATGGCTATGAGCGAGGCAGAGAGCACTTTCCGCGCCATACGGGCGTAGCCTTTGATCCCTTGGGAGCGGCGGAGGCAGCTGCCGACCTGACCCTTTCGGCCATACTCCAGCCACAGCGACTGGCGAGGATGAACTACCAGCAAAGTCTGCAACCCGATCGCCTGTCTGTTGCTGAGCTGTTGCGGCAACTTACAAGGTTTGCAGCGCAGCAAGCTGGTCGCACGGAATCTGAGCGTGCGGCCATCGCATGGACAGTCGAAAAACGCCTGTTGCTACACCTGATTCGGCTGGCTTCCGATACGTCGGTTCACCCGCAGGTAGCAGGGGCAGCACAGTATGAGCTACAGAGTTTTCAGCGGCATTTGCAGGAGTTTCGTTTGCCGGAGAGAGGTGTTCGCCACATACCCGACGGACTGCTGGTTCATCTTACGTACTTGCAGGACCAATTGAATCGCTATCAGCGGAATCCTGAGGACTACAAGCTGCCACCGTCACCCCGCTTACCGGATGGTGCACCTATTGGCTGCGGTGACCACTAAAAACATGTTAATAGTGTATGAAAGATAAAGATAAGGCGGCGCGCTTGCTCTTGGTTTTTGCGCTGGCGGTGATATTACTCAACTATCCATTGTTGGGTCTGGTGGGACGTGACGTACTGGTGGGAGGCGTCCCGCAACTGTATGCCTACTTGTTTTGGGTCTGGTTGCTGCTGATCATCCTGACAGCCGCGCTGGTGTCCGGCAGGGGGAGTGCAGAGTCTTTTGAAGACAACAACGAGCTGTAGCCATGGCACTTAGGGGCAGCATAATCAATAAATAGTTGTCAGCCTATGACCGAAGGGGTTGTTATCGGCA
>JAUMBM010000329.1:0-8619 GCA_032115735.1 Saprospiraceae bacterium | reverse complement strand
GACCAGCTGCCCAACGTGCAGACTTTTGACCTCTCTTTTTATCCTAATCAACGTGGACCCTACAACTTCGATACGCCCAATGGTTATCCGGGCTATACAAGCGGGGTTGAGGTCGCCGGGTCTGAGATCCTGTTGCGTGACCCTCAGAAGCGCTGGGGAGGCATTATGCGGGCACTGAATACCAACGATTTTCAGACAGCCAATATCGAGTTCATGGAAATGTGGGTGCTTTCCCCTTTCCTCGATCCGGCCGATGCTTTTAGTCCGGCACCAGATGCTGAGCAAAAGCAAGGCTCTCTCTACATTAATCTCGGAAATATTTCAGAGGATATTCTTAAAGATTCTCGTAAGTTTTTTGAAAATGGCCTGCCGGGGCCTGCCAACCCCAATCGCCCGGTAGATACAACGGTGTGGTCCCGTGTGCCTATTGGCCAGCAGATTACACGGGCATTTGACAATGATCTGGCTACCCGGCAACTGCAGGATGTGGGGCTCGATGGTTTCGATGACGAAGGGGAGGCTATTCACTATGCCAACTGGCTCACCGCTATACGCAACATCAACCCGTTGGCGGCGGATCAGGCAGGCCTGGATCCTTCAAACGACAATTTCGTCGCTTACAACGATGAGCGTTTCAACCAGCAGAACGCTGGCGTCCGACAGCGCTACGCACGCTACAATAACCAACAGGGGAATTCGCGCCCCAATGACGGCGGTGGGGAGTTCCGGCAGTCAGGCACCAATATTCCCGATGCAGAAGATATCAATCAGGACAATACCCTGAATGAGTCGGAGAGCTATTTCCAGTATGAAGTTCCGTTTTATGTAAATCCGCTCAACCGTCGGGAAATCGATGTTTCTCGCACGCCTTATGTTACGGACAGGCTGGAGGATCCTCGTACGGGCCGTATTTGGTATCGCCTCCGCATCCCGCTCAATGGTCCGCTCCGCAAAAGTGTCGGGGGCATCAGCGACTTCCGCTCGATTTTGTTCATGCGTATGTACATGCACGGCTTTGAACAGCCAACGGTTCTCCGCTTCGCACGCATGGAACTGGTGCGTAACCAATGGCGCCGCTACACACAGAATTTTGAATTCAACCAGAATACGACGCCGGATTTCGATGAAACGTCATTCGATGTCGATGCGGTCAACATCGAGGAGAACTCAAGCCGCCAGCCTTTTGCCTACACCTTGCCGCCGGGTATTCAGCGTGAACGCAACATCGGAGTGTTCAATGTTTTGCAAAATGAGCAGTCTCTGGCACTGCGCATCGGCTCGCGCGATGCCCGCGACCGCGACGATGGTTTGCGCGATGGCGATGCCCGTGCGGTGTTCAAGTACACAGAGCAGGATTTACGGATCTATGACCGCCTGCGTATGAATGTCCACGCTGAGGCACCCGAGAATGATGTTCCCGAGGGGGCACTCACTCTTTTTGTGCGCATGGGTAGCGATTTTCGTGATAACTACTATGAATATGAAATTCCGCTGGTCATGTCGGATTCTTTTGGGCTGGCTGGCATCAACTCCAATAGCGAGCGCTACAAGCAGGAGGTCTGGAGACCCGAGAATGAGGTCAATTTCCCGCTGACACTGCTGCGCGATCTCAAGCAGGAACGCAATGATTTGGGGGTAGATGTCAACCGGGAGTTTAGCCGAAATTATGCGCCAGACGGACAACCCAACGCAACGCATACCGTCAAGGTGCGGGGTAATCCTAACCTGGGCTTTGTCAAGGTGATGATGGTGGGGGTCCGAAATCCGTCAACCCGTGAGGAAGATATTGGTGCTAAGTATAAAGCGGAAGTGTGGATCAACGAGCTGCGGGTCACGGGTCTCGACGAACGGGGAGCTACCGCTGCTACTGCCCGACTCGATATGCAGCTGGCTGATCTGGGCAACGTGACAGCGGCTACCAATTATAGCTCTATCGGCTTTGGAGCACTCACCGCCCGGGTGGCAGATCGTGCACGAGAACGTACCCTGGGCTATGATGTGGCGGCCAATGTCGATCTGGGTAAATTCCTGCCGGAAGAGTGGGGCGTGCGACTGCCTTTCTATACGCAGGTTTCTAAAACTACCGAGACGCCCGAGTACGATCCCTATGATCTTGATATCAGGCTGCGCGACAAACTGAGTACTACCGATCTTGTCGACAGGGATTCTGTAAGGGAGCAGGCGCAGGATGTCGTTAAAATCAATTCTTACAACTTCACCAACGTGCGTGTCGATCGCCAGGGAACTTCGGATCGACCTAAACCATGGGATATTGGCAATTTCAGTGTCAGTTATGGGGTGACGGAAACAGATAAGTCAAATCCGCTGATATCCAGTGATAACCAAGTACAGCGAACGGGAGGACTGGACTACGCCTTCTCCCGCAACGTAAAATACCTAGAGCCATTCAAATCTCTGAACGCCAAGCCACTGCGGATCCTGAAAGAGATCAACCTCAATCCGCTGCCCAACTCCTTTACGTTTAATACAATTATGGACAGGCGCTTTGCCCGTACCAGCTACCGATTTGCAGGGGTTGATGAACGTTTTAATACTTTCTTTAATAAACGATTCCTTTGGAACCGAACCTATGATTTGCAGTGGGATATCACGCGATCGCTCAAGATAGGCTTCAATGCCGCCAACAATGCGGTGGTGGACGAACCGGATGAAATATGGATGCTGGAGAATGTCCGGCTGAGTGATATTCCTGCCTTCCGCCGGGATAGTATTTTCAATAACCTGCGGCAGCTGGGACGCCCCAAGCTCTACCAGCATACTATCAATGCCAGCTACACCCTGCCTATCCGCTTCCTGCCGTATATGGAGTGGGTGTCTGTACGGGGGCAGTACAATGCCAACTACAACTGGAATGCGGCTGCGCTCAATGTCGATTCTTTGGGCAACGTCATCCAGAACGGGCATACGCGCCAGGTGACGGCGGATCTGAGTTTTGACCGCTTCTATGATCAGTTCAAGTACCTGAAGGCGATCAACCGCCCGCCCGGCCAGGCCAACAGGCCAACGGGTCGCACGCCGGCCGGCCAACAGCAACAGCCAACACCACCGACAGGGCAGCAACAGCAGCGTCAGGACCAGCAGGCTAAAGTGCCGGGTAGCCTTGAACGGGCGGTGATTCGGCCGCTGATGCTTGTTCGAAAACTCAGGATTAACTATTCAGAGCAGTTTGCTACAACCATCCCGGGCTTTATGCCACAAGCCAATCTGCTGGGGATGGCACAGGGTTTTGGCGGACCGGGACTGGATTTTGTCGCAGGTTTGCAGCCGCGCATCCGCACGCTCAGCGACGCTCAGCGATTCAATCCGAGCGAAGGAAATGGAGACTGGCTGTATGATAACCGACAGTGGATTACGGGCAACGTGTTCTTTAACAGGGATGTAGTGCAGACTGCCTCGCAGACGATCGACGGTCGCCTGACCTTGGAGCCCTATGCCGATTTCCGGATTGAAATTGATATTTCCAAACAGTTTTCAGAAAATTATACGGAGACGTTTAAGGATACAACCAAAAACAATGTTGCAGACTTCGTGCACGCCGTACCTACCTTTGGTGGGTCCTACAACATCTCCTATATGGCACTGAATACGTTGTTTCAGGATGAAAATACAGAAATCGTTCAGTTGTTCCGCACTTTTGAAAACAACCGCCCGTTGATTTCCCAGCGGTTGGGCGAGGGGCTACATCAGGATCCCGGTCAGGCATCGCAGGGATATACCGATGGCTATGGTCGTACCCAGCAGGATGTTGTGCTGGCCGCTTTCGTGGCAGCCTACACTTCTCAGGATCCTACGACCATGAACCTGAATTTGTTCAGTACCATGCCCCGCCCCAACTGGCGTGCTACCTACAGCGGGTTGTCTAAACTAAAGGCGTTCAAGAAAATTTTTAGCAATTTCAATATCTCCCACGGCTACAAGTCGAGCTTTGCGATCAATACCTATCGGACGGGTCTTGATTATTTGGCAAGCCGCAATGTGGGCGGGCGTGATACGGTCTTCCTGAATTTCTATCCACGGCTTGAGATTCCGGATCTGGTGATTCAGGAGGCTTTCCAACCGCTGCTGGCCATCGAGGCTACCTTGGTTAATGGGATGTCTTTCAATTTTGACTACAAGCAGACACGGACACTGGCGCTGAGTGTCACCAGTAAAATCCTCAGCGAAACGCGCACCAAGGATATTACTGCCGGGTTTGGGTATATTATGAAAAATGTAAACATAGGTTTCCTGACAGGTAATAAACCTAAGCGCGGCAGTAGTCGCCCGGATCCTCAGGCACCGACAACTCCGGGTACGAACCGGGGGGCGGGTGCGCGCAGTAGTGGCCGACTGTCAGAGCAGGATCTGGATATGAAATTCAATCTGTCGCTGCGCGATGACGTAACTTACGCTCACAAACTCGATTTGGACGTGGTCTCAGAGCCTACCAGGGGTACCTATGCGCTGAGCATCTCTCCTTCGATAGAATACCAGCTCAATAAGCAGCTTTCCTTGCGGGCATTTACTGACTACCGCCGTACCATTCCTAAAAACTCGCTGGGTTTCCCGCGTACGGACGTCACCGGGGGTATTGTCGTACGTTTTCAATTGCAGTAGTATGCCGGGACGGGTAATGACAGGACTGGATGTAGCAGTCGAAAATCCACGCGCTCTTCATCATGTTGAAGGGCGCGTGGGCTATTTGTGCCACAGTGCATCTGTGGATGCAAATGTGCAGCCGGGGATTGATTGTATGCAGCGTCTTTTTGGCAGCCGCCTGCGCGCACTTTTTGCCCCGCAACACGGGCTGGCTACGGATGCGCAGGACAATATGATCGAATCGCCGGATTTTTTTCATCCTTGGTATCAACTGCCGGTTTTTAGTTTGTATGCGGATACCCGGGTGCCAACGCCTGCTATGCTGAAGGAAATTGATCACCTGATCATCGATCTGCAGGACAATGGGGCTCGTGTGTATACTTACGTCTGGACGATGGTACTTGCGCTGGAGGCCTGTGCCAGGGCGGGTGTACCCGTGACGATTCTTGACAGACCCAATCCGCTGGGAGGGCTGCGGGTGGAAGGAAATATGAGCCATCCTGACTTTCAGTCTATTATCGGGTGGTTTCCCTTTCCTATGAGACATGGCATGACAATGGCCGAAATCGCTTTGTATGCACAGGCGCATTGGCAAATGCCAGTGACGCTCACGGTGGTGCAAATGCGCGGCTGGCAGAGGTCGCAGTATTTTGACCAGACACGTCTGCCGTGGGTACTGCCTTCACCGAATCTGCCCGGTATGGATACTGCCTTGGTATATACAGGTACGGTATTGTTTGAGGGCAGCTGTCTGTCGGAAGGGCGTGGTACAACACGGCCATTTGAGCTGATAGGTCATCCTCAACTGCAGGTGTTTCCGTTTATTGAGCGCGCTCTTGCGTTGTTCAGTCGCGAGGGACTCTCAGGCTGTGCACTTCGGCCCGCTGTATTTACGCCTACTTTTGACAAATTTACAGGAGAGAGTTGCCAGGGATTTCAGCTCCACGTCACTGATCGGCAGGGTTTTCAGCCTTGGCGAACAGGGCAGTGGTTGTTGTGGTTGCTTTTTCAGCATTTGGGAGATGCTTTTCATTGGCGCCAGCCACCTTTCGAATATGTCTATGATCGTCTGCCGATAGATCTGCTCAATGGTGCTCCCGATTGTCGCCTGTGGGTGGAGCAGGCAGGTGAGGCCGCTGAGCTTGACGCCATCGAAGCAGCAGGACGGGCTGATTTTTTGCGGTTGCGGGAAGAGGTGCTTTTGTATAAAGATTAGTTTTGCCTGCTGTATGCAGTAGCCATTCCCTGAGATCATACAACTGCAATTTCGTCGGTCAACATACTTGTTTCGTCTAATCTATGCTACTGTCACGGAGGCGTAATCGCAAAAATCAGCGATATTTGGGGAAATCTTTGTATCCAATGGACAGAAAAATAATACTGTTGGCAGCCGTCCTGCTTGCAGGAACGTCCCTTCGCGCACAAACAGCAGCGGTATTTTTACTTGACAGCCTGCTGACTCACTTCAACGCCAATGACAAATTCATAGGCGCAGTGCAGCTTCAGTCTGCAGGCAATGTTGTGTACAGTGCGCATAGGGGGCAGGGCAATGGGCAGGAAAATGTCGGACCGGACTCGCGCTACCGCGTTGGTTCGGTGAGCAAACTTTTTACGGCAGTCATGGTCATGCAGGAAGTGGAAAAGGGCAGACTGTCCCTCGATGGTCGCTTGGCGGCATTTTTTCCGCAAATACCCGGTGCGGACAGTATCCGCATCCGGCAACTGCTCAACCACAGCAGCGGCTTGACAAATTTTACGGATGATCCTGCCTACCTTTCCTATATGACACAACCCATGACGCAGGCACAGCTGCTGGACACCTTCCTGCGCATGGGAAGTAGTTTTCAGCCCGGTAGCCGCCACCAGTATTCCAACACCAATTTTGTACTGCTGGGGTATATCTTGGAGCGCGTCACGGGCAAGCGCTATGAGGATCTTCTGCAAAAGCGTATCGTCCGGCCACTCCGAATGACGGCAACGGCCTATAATCCAAAACAGTCAAAGCAAGCGGGAGAAGCGATTTCTTTTTTTCGGGGTATGGAGCAAACCTGGGAGCCCGCACCGATATCGCATCCTTCCATTCCACATGGAGCAGGAGGTATCGTGTCAACGCCCGCAGATTTATGTCTTTTCATAGAGGGGCTTTTCGGGGGTAAGCTTGTGTCGGAGGCTTCGTTGAAAGAAATGACGCGAATGCAAGAAGGCTTTGGATTGGGTATTTTCAAATTTCCTTTCTACGATACCTATGCTTATGGCCATGGAGGGCGTATAGATGGTTTTGAGACGAACCTGGCGTATTTCCCGGAATCAGAGACGGCGGTGGCTGTCTGTGCCAGCGGCGTTGGGGTAGATCTGAATGATCTGATGATTGGTATTTTAAGCTGCTGGTATGGCAAACCTTATGATTTTCCTGTATTTGATCGCCCTGCTGTGGTTGTACCACTGGAGGAATTACGACGCTATACAGGCAATTATGTGTCGGAGCAGCTGCCGCTGCAAATTACCGTACGGCTTGAAGGGCAGCAGCTGATGGCTCAGGCTAGCGGGCAATCCGCTTTCCCGCTGAAGCCGCTCGGGGCCGGGGTGTTTGAGTTTGAGCCCGCCCGCATCGTCATGGAATTTAAGGAATTGGCCGGAGAGCATGGAAGGCAGTCATTCACACTCGTACAATCGGGGATGCGGTTTTTGTATAAAAAACAGTAGTAAATGACGCGTGCTGAGCTGCGAACCGTGTCCGAAAAACCATGCTACTCAGCCCTTGGGTTTTACTGGAACCTTTTGAGCCTGCGGCTGTTTAGGATAATAGTCTGGCTATGTAAGCCTGGCTTAATATGCTGAACCCATGAAAATTCTTCTCATCATCGGCATCGTAGTGGTGTCCATCTTCACAGCCGTTCAAATCGGTTCCTTATACGTGAGCAAAAAAACAGAGCAGCAGCCCTACTCATTGGTGCGCAAGCAGCAAAAATTTGAAATCCGCTATTATCCGGAAGCTGTTATGGCAACCGTTGTGTCTGATGGTAATGCCTACAGGCAGGATGCCAACAACAACTTTCGACGGCTGGCCAATTTTATTTTTGGCGGTAATACAGAAGCTCAGCAAATTGCCATGACTGCACCTGTACACATGGAGAGTAACGACAAAGGGAGCGTGATGAGCTTTGTAATGCCTGCAGACATGTCACTGGAGTCACTCCCGAAGCCTAAAGATGCCAGCGTATCCCTGCATAAGGCGCCTGCCGGGTATTTTGCTGCCCTGCGTTTCGGAGGCTTCGCCCCGGAGGAGGTCATTCAGGAAAAAATTAACGAACTGCAGGCGCTTTTACAGCAGGAAGGGCTGCGTACTTTGGGAGGATTTCGCTACCTCGGCTATAATGCGCCCTTTGAAGTTGTTGGCCGCAGGAATGAGATTCTGGTAGAAATTGCTTACGATGAGGCAGCTGGCTTAGAGCCCTAGGGCCGCGGTTTTTTTATCAAAAAATCAGCACGGGTAAGCTGCATATTTCGTCGCCGACGGTGACGAAATATGCAAGCTTTGTAACCTTATCATCGCCGATATCGGCTATAAAAAATATACCTCAGTCTGTCACTGCCTGAAAAGCTGGGTTAGTCACCCATTTCGACCAGCTGCTGTCATAGCCGTGCACCTTTCGGCTGGGTTTGTCACTGCCGTCCCTGAGGGGGTAACCGCGGTTGACCCATTCAAAAATACTACCGTATACGTTGACTACCTGCCGATAGCCCATTCGGCGGAGCTCCCGGGCGATGCGCTCTGAGCGGTAACCGATAGAACAGTATACAGCAATGGGCTGCTGATAGTCAACACCCGCCAGTGCTTCCTTCCGGATATCCGGGTAATCGATCCAGCGGGCACCGGGAATGTGCCCCACGGTATACTCGCGCTCAGCCCTTGCGTCAAGTAAAAGGTAGCGCTCCGGAGATTGACGGATGGAATCAACATCAATCGCAGGAATGTCAAACCGCAGCATGCTGGCTACTTTTTGATCAAACGAAGGCGAT
>JAUMBM010000328.1:0-4392 GCA_032115735.1 Saprospiraceae bacterium | reverse complement strand
AGCAGGGGCAGCAGATCGTATTCCTCTCCCTTGCCCTGCCATCCAAGCGCCTGACAGCGCTGCGTGAAGGCAAGCTGTTGGGGATCCCCGATGATACCGCCACTGTCAGTTGCATAAGCAGCATAGCGAATTAGCTGGCTATTGGCAATTTGCAGGCAATTGGGCTGCTGTGGATGTAAAGGTGCAAAAATGGTGATGGCCGAGCGGATTTTTCCACCATTGGTCGCCCAGTGAATGTGTTCGGCCAGTGCTTCAAAGGTTTGTTGTGCCGACACAAGGTGGCGGCAGTCTCTTACTTTGAGGCTGCGCCAAAAAAGGCGGCCAATGCAGCGGTTGCTGTTGCGCCAGGCCACTTTGGCGCCGTAAGTCAGCTCCTCAGGCGTGTGTACGTAAGTACCCGTATGTTCAATCTCCTCCCGTATGTTTTGAAGTCTCTGTCTGTGATCACCCAGGCTATTTTCCTTATAAAATTGTAACACGAAATCACTTGCCTGCCTGAGCAGCTCTTCTTCATTTGTTTGAGCGATATGTCGTGTTGCATTCATACTTATTGGTTGGGGTGAAGCTGTGTGAGTCCGGTTATTTACCATTCCGTAAAAATGCGCGGATCCGGTTGCTGCTCAAGCGATATAGGCAGCATGGATCTGTTTCCTCTGCCGCCTGAGAGCCAGAGGTTGCCATAGCGGGCATACTGATCCCAGGGTGTACTGAAGCGGGGCGCCGCATCATCATAGCGCGTGAAAAATTGCCATTCACTGACGAGATAGGTCTCTTTATCAATAGCAACATGGTACTTGTTGTCGGGCGTATCACCTACGGCCTGAAAAGTAAGTTCAATCCAATAAGCAGATTTACCGGCAGCCGTCGGCAGGCTGTCTCCAAGGTAGCGCAGCCTTACGCCGTCATCTTTGAGTTTGAAGGGCATACACAACCAGTAACTGTCGTTGATCCAGATACTGACAGCCTGATCGAGGTAGTACTGCAGGCTGTCGGATGCGGCATACTCAATTCCATTTCGCCGGGCACGCCCCTGGCGGTTATGGATATTTACAATATACTGGTAGGATTTGTCCACACTTTCTATCCGCACATCGCCCGTCCACTTATCCCACCAGAGTTTTCGCCTCCCCATGAATGTCCACTGTAGCAGCCGCGCCTGGTCCCAGGCTTCCCGTCCTCCCATAGCATGCATGACGCTGTCGGCCAGTGCAATCGCAAAATCATCAGAGCTTGAAGCCAGAAAACCCGGTGCTGCCGGATTGGGCGAAGTATGCTGCGCACTCAGTGTATTGGTTGCGCACCAAGAGAGCAGGAATACCAGCAGGCTGTTGGTAAGTGACATAGCGAAGCGATTTACTTTGAGCATATTTTGGAATTTTTTGCCGGAGGCTAAAAAATTCCAAAATACGCTTTTAGATAACAGTCCAGCCGCCGCTATGTTTTAAAACACTATCTCCAAAAGCTTATTTGAGCAAGGTAATTAAAACCCCTGCAGCTACCGCCGAACCGATGACCCCCGAAATGTTGCTGGCCATGGCGTATTGCAGTATGTGGTTGCCGGGATCCTCCCGCAGGGCGATCTCATTAGCTACCCGGGACGACATCGGCACTGCGCTCAGGCCGGTAGCTCCTATCAGCGGATTGATTTTTTTGGCAAAAAACAGGTTGTATAATTTTACAAAATAAATACCTCCCAGGATAGAGATGCAAAAGGCTAAAAAGCCGCCCGCTACAATGCCCAAAGTACTGGCTGTCAGAAAAGTCTCTGCCGTCATAGTGGCTCCGACAGTCAATCCCAAAAAAATAGTCGAGGTATTGAGAATCGTTTCAGAGGCAGCCTGAAAAAGGCGACCGGTATCGTTGCCCAGCTCTTTGATCAGGTTGCCGAAAAGTAAGAAGCCAATGAGCGGAGCGCTTGAAGGCGCCAGCAGGCTCACGGTCAGGCATAAAAATATGGGGAACAAGATTTTAAGCAGCCTGAGGTTGCGTATCTGCACCCGGGGGGGATAACGCCTGTCCTGCTCTTTCATATTGATCAAAATTTCCTGACGGCTCATGCTGATGCGTACCATCAGCGGGATGATGACAGGCACGAGTGCCATATAGCTGTAGGCAGCAATGGCGATGGGACCCAGCAGGTGAGGAGCCAGCTGTATGGCCGTGTAGATGGCCGTCGGACCATCGGCACCGCCGATGATGCCCAGCGCAGCAGCCTCCTGCGGGCTAAAGCCCAAAAAGACAGCCCCCAGGAGCACCACAAAAATACCCAGTTGGGCCGCCGCTCCGAAAAAAGCGAGCTGCAGGTTGCGGAGCATAGGACCAAAATCAGTCAGGGCGCCCACGCCCATGAATATCAGCGGCGGCAGCAGGCCGCTTTTTATCAGGGCAAAATACAGCATGCTCATAATGCCGTGCTCTTGCGCCATGGCGGGTAGCGACATCTGCAGCAAGGCAGGGTCGCTGTTGCCTGCAACAACAGCCATGCCTCCGTTGGGTAGGTTGGCCAGCAATACGCCAAAGCCGATCGGAACGAGCAGCAGAGGTTCGTATTTTTTAAAAATACCCAGATATAATAAAAAAACAGCTAACGCCAACATCAGCAAGCTAAGCGGCTGCCTGATGAGTTCATCCAGCGCTGTCATATAGATGATTTCCTGCATGTTATTTAACCTCAAGGGTGATTATTACATCATCTTCATTTACCTCTTGTCCGTGTCGAACGACAATCTCGCGGACGACCCCCGACTGGGTCGACGTGATGGCATTCATCACTTTCATAGCTTCAATATACCCGACTACATCCCCTGTTTTGATAAAGCTCCCTACCTGAACGGCCTTATCCGCCGGATCGCGTGTCAGCAAAAATTTTCCTTCCAGCGGGGCTGTGATGTTGGTGCTTCGGCTGTCAGTAGCTGCGCTGGCAGCCTTTTCAGGCTGCTGTGCGCTGGCCGGCATCGGCGTGCCGGCGGAAGCTGCTGCGTCATGTTCATAGTCAATAAGCACCTGATACGCTTTACCGTCAACGGTTATGGTGAGCTGGCGTGGCGCCTGCGCCGCCGCCAGCGCAGCAGTGGCCACCTCAGCGGGCGCCGCAGCAGTTGCGCCGGCTGAGGCGCGCTGCCGGGCGAGGTCTTTTTCAAAATCAGCCTTGGCATCACCTGATTTGTAACGCTCGTACTCGCGGGGGTGCAGTGCGTATTCGAGCAGCTCCTCCTCGTCCTGGCCTGCCGGCCAGGCCTTGTTTTGCATGAGCTCGCGGTACTTGGGCAACTCGTCGGGGTAGAGATCCTGCGGATTGCCCGTGAAAAAGGTACGCTCGTTTTCTTCCGCCAGAGCTACAATTTCAGCTCCCAGTTTGCCGGGCAGCGGGCCACTTCCTCCCAGAATCATGTTCCAGGTATTTTCGTCGATCAGTGACCAGCGCTCTCGACCCTTGGCGCGCTGTATGACATTGACCAGCGCTACATTTTTGACGTACTGGCTGTAGGGCGTGACGAGCGGCGGGTAACCCAGCCGAGGCCATACATACTGTACCTCGTCAAACAAACGCAGCAACAGTTCGTCGGTGGTAAGTTGCGGCATGCCTTCTTTTTGCAGCCACTTATTGAGGCTGCTCAGGCTTTTTTCAAGATCTGCCATCAGGCTTCCCATCATGCCGCCCGGCAGGCCGGGGCCGATGAGGAGACTGTTCATGAGGCGATTCTGCGGACTGATGTAATAGCCGAGGAAATCGTCTATGAAGGCCTGGGTGAGTTGTCGGGTCTCCATATACGCCTTGATGTTGACATCCGGCAGTGAAAATCCGGCATCCTTGAGCATTGCGTGTATGGTGAGCAGATCTGCGTGTCCGGTGCCCCAGCTGAGAGGCTCCATGCCCACATCAATGATATCTGCCCCGGCACGGGCGGCCTCAAGGGAAGAGGCGACCGAAAAACCCGGCGTTGCGTGTCCATGGTACTGGAGTAAAACGCCCGGGTGGCGTTCTTTAATACCCTTTATCATGCGTCCAATGGAGGCCGGCCGGCCTACACCTGCCATATCTTTGACGGCAATTTCCTGAGCACCGAGCTCAATAAAGCGGTCAGCGAGCTGAATGTAGTAGTCTACGGTGTGTACCGGCGAATGCGTGATGGAAAGAGCTCCCTGCGCAATCATGCCCGCTTCGCGCGCGTACTGAAAAGAAAGCGCCAGGTTGTCGGGATGGTTGAGTCCGTCAAAAGAGCGGGCTATATCGGTTCCCTGCTTCTTTTTTACTGCAAACATGAGTTTGCGCACATCTGCCCCGACAGCATTCATACTCAGGGCATTGATGCCTCGTTCGAGCATCTGGGTCTGTATGCCAGCCTTGTTGAAGGCACGAGTCCAGGCCCTGACGGCGGCATTGGGGTTCTC
>JAUMBM010000327.1:0-5612 GCA_032115735.1 Saprospiraceae bacterium | reverse complement strand
GCCACCATAATTGCCCAGCAGATTATTGATGGCATTCACCAGCACCTGTTCGCCCTGGTTATTGGAACCCGAAACCACCAGACTCTTGCCGCGTGCAGCCAACAGCTCTCCCGCTACCAAACCGATCTTCTTCTGCTTGTCTGCCGGAAGCTGAGGCCCTGATACAGTAGCAGCACCACTTGCTTTGGCCACTTCATTGTAAAGCGCTACGATAACAGCACCCACTTCGGAAGGCCTTACAGCAACCCGGTGATCCGCAT
The DNA here is from genome assembly GCA_032115735.1 of Saprospiraceae bacterium. Taxonomy (GTDB): domain Bacteria; phylum Bacteroidota; class Bacteroidia; order Chitinophagales; family Saprospiraceae; genus JAUMBM01. The sequence goes on along the minus strand of JAUMBM010000327.1, from coordinate 5,352 downwards.
TGGAGCCCGTCAGGCTATAACTGCTTTCCACCTGAATATGGCGGGACATGCCGGGCGAATTGGCCGAAACCTTACGCCCTTTGGCGTACTGAGCAGCATATTCGATCGGAGAGATCCAGGTACCCAGGAAATCGCAGTCGATGCCCACGATTACGGATGCCTTATCGAACTGATAAGACGGTACAGCCCGCTGGCCGAAGCTCAGCTCATTGGCCTGCAACAATGCAGAACTGGAGACTGCATCATACATCACCACAGACGTATTGGGGTACTTAGCCGTGAAATCCTCTATCGCCCTGCGGGAAGTAGGACTCATCAGCGTAGGTGCTACAATGCGCACTTTTGCGTCCGCCCGCAACATACCCTTGATCTCCATATCAACGGCATCCCATGACAAGCCACCTTTAACCACCTCCGGCTTACCACCCTTCATGCGGACAGGACCGTCGAAGCGGCTTGTATCATATAAGCTAAGAACGCTGGCCTGTACACGAGCACTGGTACCGCCCTGCGTAACTTTTGAATAACTGTTGCCCTCCACTTTAATAGGACGACCCTCGCGCGTTTTGACGATGATGGCACAATAGTCTCCACCGCGAACATACGAACTGGCGAAATAGGTCGCTACGCCCGGTACAATGCTATCAGGCTTTACGACATAAGGGATAGCCTTGCGCACAGGAATTTCACAACCTGCGGCCAGCGTAGCCGCACCGATGCCGAATCCCAGGTAGCGAAGGAAATCGCGGCGGGTGGTCTCCAGTCGGCCGGACTCTGCCGTACCCAACTGGTCGATGATATTCAGCTCTTTGAACTCTGACTGGCTAGCCTCCAGAAAAGCAGGATCGTTGTTTAGTTGATCAGCACCGATCCATACGTGATTATGTTCTTTATTTTTCATTTCGCTTGATTAATACTGCGTGCTTCCGTAGAATTAATGGATGGTTGTCAAAAATCAGCAAGAGAATTTAGTAGTGACATTTCTGGCACTCCAGACCACCGATATCCTCAACGGTTACCTTGGTTCTCTCCCCTGTCTGAATCTGCTTGTGATACAAGTGATATGACTTATAGTAGTCATTATCAGCAAATTTCACCTCCGTCTCGCGGTGGCAGTTAACACACCAACCCATGGACAGCGGACTGTACTGGTACACTACCTCCATTTCCTCTACAGGACCATGGCAGGTTTGGCAAGCTACTTTACCTACCGTCACGTGCTGCGCATGGTTGAAATACGCGTGGTCAGGCAGGTTATGAATGCGAACCCATTCGATCGGGCCGTATATATTGTTGTCGCCGGTAGCAGGATCCGTAAGTGCATCCACGACGCCCTGCCACTCAGACTCAATCTTTTCTTCATCCAGTGAGCCACCTGAAGACACCTGTGTATCTGCGATCCACTTCTTGTAGATACGCTCCAGATCCTCATTGCTCATCGTATCAGCGTCGAAATACTTGTCCGTATTAGGATCATAACCGGCAGAAGCGAAGATTTTGGTCAATTCAGCCGTTCCGTACTGTGAACCCACCTTGATCGCTTTGTGGCAGTTCATACAGGTATTGGAAGCAGGAATCACAGACTGCTTAGAACGGCGAGCGCCGTCATGGCAATACTGGCAGTCAATCTTCTGCAGTCCCGCATGCGTGGCATGCGAAAACTTAATCGGCTGCTCAGGCGCGTAGCCCTGCTGGCGTCCCAAAGAGATTGCGTTGTTTACTGTGGTGTAGCCACCCAGTACCAGCAGAGCAAACACCAGGAAGCCCACTACTCCGCGGCTCGTAACTACCTCTTTAAGGGTGCGACGACGTGCATCCATATTGCCGGCCTTCAACTCATTAATATAGTTGAGGTTGGACATGATACGGGCGAGAACCAGCGCCAAAGCGGCCAGTGTCAGTGCCAGGATAGCGAAGAGAGCCGTATTGTCTTTAGGCGCTTCTGCTACTGCCGCAGTCTCACCGCCGGCAGCGGCCGGCTTGGCACCGTAGGTACCTGTGTACACTCCGTCGATGTAGCCCAGGATATTTTCGATATCCTGATCTTTCAGGTTGAGGAAATTGGTCATCACAACCGGACCCCACTCGGCCCAAAGCTCCTTCGCCTTGGGGTGACCTGTGGAAATCATCGCCTGTGAGTTGCGAATCCATGAATAAAGATCCTCGCGAGGGTAAGCAGACCAGCGCTCTTCCACCCCCCCCAAAGCGGGGCCGGTGAGCTTGCTTTTCATATCTTTCGCGTGGCAGGAAGCACAATTGGCTTGAAATAAGCTTTTGCCGGCATCGAGGTCAACAGCGTCCTGCGCATTCACTGCCATACTGGCAAATACGAGGCAGACTGCCAACAAAAGACGGTGCATCAAAGACTTGTATGTCATCGTAAGTGACGTTTAAAACTTTTTTTGCGATCGTTGTGGTTCATATGTTACATGAACTCCGCGCAAAGATAATTTCATGACAATTTTCTAACAAAACAAATGCAATTTTAGTGGTTATTTAGACGCAATCTAAATAAACACTATACAGCAATGGGTGCTCTTATCGACGGATGCGGATTGTACCCCTGCAGTTGAATATCGGCGAAGGTGAAAGCAAACAGATCCTTGACCACCGGATTGAGTAGCAGCCTGGGCAGTGCTCCGGGCTCCCTGCTCAGTTGCAGCCGTGCCTGTTCCTGGTGGTTAAGGTATAAGTGCACATCGCCGAAAGTATGCACAAACTCGCCCACCTTCAAGTCACAAACCTGCGCTATCATTTCCGTAAGCAGCGCATAAGATGCGATGTTGAAGGGCACCCCCAGAAATACGTCGGCCGAGCGCTGATACAACTGACAAGACAGCCGGCCTTCCGACACATAGAACTGGAAGAGCGCATGGCAGGGCGGCAGACCCGAGCGAACCATCATAGGAATATCGGCCGGATTCCATGCAGTGACAATCAGGCGCCGCGAATAAGGCTGCGACTTGATATCACTAATCAGCTGATGCATCTGATCGATACCGGCAAAATTGCGCCATTGCCGTCCGTAGACAGGTCCCAGCTCACCCCATTCTGCTGCAAAGCCGGCATCTTCGCGTATTCTGTCGACAAACACCTGCATATTCGCCTCCCAGGCCTCGCTGTACTTGGGGTAAGTTGCCTCCAGGCCCTGCGCCTGCAACCAATGCTGGTAAGGCCACTCATTCCAGATATTGACACCTTGCTGCACCAGGTAGCGGATATTAGTATCCCCTTTCAGAAACCAGAGCAACTCATGGGCAATGGCTTTAAAAGACACCCGCTTAGTGGTCATCAGGGGAAAACCCTCCGACAGATCGAAGCGCATCTGGTAGCCAAAAAGCCCCAGCGTTCCCACGCCCGTCCGGTCAGGGCGCTGCTTTCCCCGCGTGAGCAGTTGCTGTAATAGTTCGTGATACGCTCGCATAGCCGTGAAGATACGATTATTGTGTCAATTGCAGGCTATCGGCTGCCTGCAATAATGTGTCGGCAGCAGCGGCCGGGTCCTCAATCCCCAGCGGTATTCCCATACTTAGGTGGCGGTAGGTAGCCAGCAGTGTCAGCGTGATGATCAGGATGGCGCTCATACGCACAAAATTCCAACTAAACATCATACCTGATTGTTTCTTATCAGGAAACAGCGGGTTGGGAGTATTTTCCATGAGCCTGTCGTAGGTTGGTCACTGCAAAGGTAACGCTGCAGGTTGGCTAACGTTCGTAAAGAAGAGGCTTTTTGTGGAATAATTTTTGCCGGCTACCGACCACCGCCGGCCGGACAGCCCGGACTGAGCAGCCGGCCGACAAATCCTGCAGCCTTCCCTGACGGTGGGCAGAAAATCTCCCCAAACCGCCTTATCTTTAGGCGCAATTTGAATATCTGATCGCAGTATATGCATATTTTCGGCAAGCCAGTCCGCTGGTGGCTCATATTGGCTCTGTTTTGTGCAACTGTCAGTGGTTTCTCAACCCTGCTACTCTACCGGCTTTGGCTGCGGCCACAATACGAGACCTTCACCTATCAGGGACCTGAGCTGCTCAATAAGCCCGTGCACCTGCCGACAAGTCCGAAGGGGACTGCCGCTGAATGGTTTGCCACCGCGGCTGAGCGCGTACGACCGGCAGTCGTATCGGTACGTGCTACTTCCGGTGGCTGGCTTGATGAACTGGCCATGCCCTCCTACAGTCGTTCCATTTCCTCAGGTTCGGGGGTTCTCATCAGTCCCGACGGGCTATTAGTTACTAATTATCATGTAATTGCCAACCAGCGAAGGCTGCTCGTCACCCTCAACGACAAACGGGAATTCAAGGCAAGTCTGGTAGGTGCTGACCCGGCTACCGATCTGGCACTGCTGCGCATAGAAAGCCGCCAACCCCTGCCTTTCCTGCGCATGAGCGACTCCGACTCGCTGCGCGTTGGTGAGTGGGTACTGGCTGTCGGCAACCCCTTTCACCTCGAATCGACGGTCACGGCAGGTATTGTCAGCGCCAAGGGTCGCAGCATTGATGTACTCGAAGACCAGGACCGCATAGAGAGTTTTATACAGACTGACGCTGTCGTCAACCCCGGCAATTCGGGTGGGGCGCTTGTCAATATCCGGGGTGAGCTGGTGGGCATTAATACTGCTATCCTCACCCGCACCGGCCACTACGAAGGATACTCATTTGCCATCCCTGTCAATCTCGTACGCAAAGTAGTGCGCGACCTGCGCGATCATGGTCAGGTGCAGCGGGGGCTGCTGGGCGTATTTGTGGAGCCTGTGACTGCCAGTCTGGCGCAACAACTCAGGCTTTCTCAGGTGGGTGGTGTCATTGTGACCCGGGTGACACCCGGCGGCGGTGCCGAAGCAGCCGGTCTGGCTGTTGGTGATGTCCTGCTCGAGATTGACAAAAAAGCTGTCACGGAACTGCCCCTCATGCAGGAACTGCTGGCCAGCAAGCGGCCGGGGGCCCGCATACAGATTAAATATCTGCGGGACGGGCGCATCCGGCAGGCGCAGGTGGTGCTGTCAGCCAAAGCAGAGAGCCAGCGCTCGCCGCTGGCATCCCTGACCCTCAACGAACCCGGCTTTGAGCTGCGCGACCTCAGCAACGATGAAAAACGCAAACTCGGCACCCGTGGTGCCAAGGTAATCACCGTTTTCAGAAATAGTACCATTGCCAAAATCAATATGGAACCCGGCTTCATCATCACGGCTGTCAACGAGAAGGATATTCGATCCGCCAGGGACCTGGCCGGCAGGCTGCCTGATCTCAAAGGTAAGATTATGCTGGAAGGGGTCTATGAGGGTTATCAGGGCAAGTACTACTATGTGTACTATCGAGACTAAAGCGCGTGTTGGGGCCTTACTGCCGGTG
>JAUMBM010000326.1:0-8932 GCA_032115735.1 Saprospiraceae bacterium | reverse complement strand
GTCTGTACGGGCAGCTGCCGGATGGTTGCCTGGCTGATAATCTCGATGCTGCGCCCTGTGCTCATCACGGCTGTTTCGATACGCCCGTCGCTGACCGTGACCAGCTCCATGGTCACCAGTGTATCCCCGATGCTGCCTGTCTGTGCCCGCAGCAAGCAGGGGATCAACAAGAGGTATACAAATAAAATTCTTTTCATCCCTGCAGTATTGCTTTATTTGGTTTTTCATTTGGCTCATAGGGCTGACGGGGGCAAAAATAAGCCGATTTGACATTCTCAAGTATATTCCCCCGAGCCTTTGTCACCATGGGCCCTGTCAAGGCCGACAGCCCGGCATCCTGACCAAGAGAGCCCCTCAGAGCATAAAAAATGAATTTTTTTCAATAAAAGAACCACCTTATTGAATGAAATTAATTAATTTTGCCAATAAGTTGTTTTTCTCATAGTTACTTCGCTTTCGCGGAGCGGCCGGTTCGCACTGGCTGCAGCTGCCATGTACATCGTGGCCGGCACAAACGTAACTTCCCTAACCATTTCGTTTCGCAACCGTAAACGATGCCGGATCTACTGCGGATTCCGGGCAACCAACAGGCTCTTTACCGAATAGACCGCTTTTGGAAATGCGCGGGTTACAGCTGCAGGGGGGCCTAAAGCCCTCCGTTGCAATAGTCCCTGCTATGACGAACCATCAAATCCGGGGCGATGTCTGACAATTTGTACCATCCTTCTTTTGAACACGATTCCTGCGGCATTGGCTTCATTGCCCAGCTCAGAGGCCGACCTTCCCGGCGCGTAGTGGAAGACGCGCTTACCATGCTGATGCAGATGGAGCATCGCGGCGGTCAGGGTGCGGAGCCCACTACGGGCGACGGAGCGGGCATACTCACGCAGCTGCCACACGATTTTTTTCGGGACGCCTGTGCCCCTTTGGGCATACGCCTGCCGGCGGCTGGCGCCTATGGCGTGGGCATGACCTTTTTTCCCAAAGATGAGGCGCTGCGCGAAAAATGCCGCCACGAGCTCGGCAAATACATCCGCAACTTTGGGCTGCAGCTGCTGGGCTATCGGCAGGTGCCGGTTGATCCGTCTTTGCTGGGCATGACGGCGCTGCAGACAGAGCCACACAGCCTGCAATTTTTTGTAGCGCCCCACGCGCCGCTGAGCGATGAAGCCCTTGAGCGAAAACTCGTTGTGCTCAGAAAATACGCCAACCGAACCATTCAACAGCTCTTTCCGGAGGCGGATGACGATTTTTACATAGCTTCCTTGTCGGCCAGAACAATCATCTATAAGGGCATGCTGACGACTGCGCAGCTCAGAAGCTACTACCCCGATTTGTCTCATCCGCTTTTTACGTCTGCCCTGGCGCTCATTCACAGTCGCTTTTCTACCAACACTTTCCCCAAGTGGAAGCTGGCGCAGCCCTTTCGCTACCTGGCGCACAATGGTGAGATTAACACCATCAACGGCAATGTCAACTGGATGAAGAGCAAGACGGCACTCTTCGAGCACTCGGCTTTTACGCCCCATGAGCTCGACCTGCTGCACCCTATCTGCGATGCCAGGCGATCGGATTCAAGCAACCTCGACAACATCGTTGAGATTCTCGCCAACAGTGGCAGGAGTCTGGCCCATAGCATGATGATGCTGGTACCTGAGGCGTATGAATCTGACGACAATATGCCGGCCTACAAAAAAGATTTTTACGCCTACCACGCTACCCTGATGGAGCCCTGGGACGGGCCGGCAGCGCTGGTTTTTACCAATGGGCTGCAGGTGGGTGCCATCCTCGACCGCAACGGTCTGCGGCCGTCGCGCTATACAGTAACCACCGATGACTTCGTTATAATGTCCTCGGAAGCAGGCGCGCTGCCGATAGCCCCTGAGCGAGTGCGCTATAAGGGGCGGCTCGAGCCCGGAAAGATTTTTATAGCAGATCTGCAGGCGGGTCGATTGCTATCGGATGAAGAAGTGAAGCGGGAAGTATGCCAGTCAAAACCTTACGGACTTTGGCTGCAAAAGTACCAGTTGTCCCTGGAGGACTTGCCCGTACAGGAAGAGCGGGCGGCCTGTCAGGCGAGTCTGGAAGAGAGGCTTCGACTGTTTGGTTATACACTTGAGGAGATAGAAAAGCTTATCATGCCCATGATCAGCGAAGGGAAGGAAGCGCTGGGCAGCATGGGTGCAGATAATCCCCTGGCTGTCCTCAGCGAGCAGCCGCAGCACTTTGCCAACTACTTCAGGCAGGGGTTTGCGCAGGTAAGTAACCCGCCCATTGACCCTATACGGGAGCGCTCTGTCATGTCGCTCAGCACTGCACTGGGGCAGACGCGCAACATCCTGGATGAAACCCCCGAGCACTGCCGCAAGATTCGGCTGGAGCAGCCCGTGCTCACCAATGGTGACCTGCGCAAGCTGCGCTACCTTGACCACCCGGCCTTCAAAGTGCATACCCTTGATGCCCTTTTTTATACGGATGATCCCTCCGAGGGGCTTGAGACCGGCGTACAGAGCCTATGCCAGGAGGCTCTTTTTGCCGTCAAAAACGGCTGTAATCTGCTCATTATAAGCGACCGCGAAGCAGGTCGCGGGCGGGCACCCATCCCCTCGCTCATGGCCTGCGGTGCTGTTCACCACCACCTGATACGCCACAAGCTGCGCTCCAATGCGGGCTTGGTCATTGAAGCAGGTGACGTGCGCAGCAGTCACCATTTTGCCACCCTGATTGGCTACGGTGCCAATGCCGTCAATCCTTACATGGTTTTTGACCTGCTCAAAGCGCGCATGAAAGCGGGTCTTCTGGGGGAAGAATGCGACTCCAGGACGGCGCAATTTCAGCTGGCGTACTATGGCTACGTTGGGCAGTACACCCGCGCCATTGGCGGCGGGTTGCTGAAGATTTTTTCCAAAATGGGCATTTCTACCCTTGAAAGTTACCAGGGTGCTCAGGTTTTTGAGCCGCTGGGGCTGTCGGCTGCCGTGGTAGATTTGTGTTTTAGTGGCAGCCTTAGCCGCCTCGGTGGTCTTGGCTTCCGGGAACTCGGGCGGGAGATTCTCGACAACTACCGGCTTGCCTACCCGGCAGAAGGATGTCCGGCACCGCTGCGCCATGGAGGTCTCTACCACTGGCGACGTGAAGGAGAGCGGCACGCCATGAATCCCGATACCATTCAGGCGCTGCAGCGCGCCTGCCGGGAGGGCAACTATGCCGCCTTCAGGCTGTATTCGTCTATGCTGGACGAACAGGGCACCCATCTCCGACATTTGCTGGACTTCAAGCACCGGCCATCGATTCCGCTTGAAGATGTTGAGCCGGTAGAGAACATCCTCCGGCGCTTTGCTTCCGGAGCTATGTCATTTGGCAGCATCTCCCACGAGGCGCACAGCACTTTGGCTATCGCCATGAACCGCATGGGCGCCAAGAGCAACTCCGGAGAGGGCGGCGAAGACCCTGAGCGCTACCACGCACGAGCCGATGGCGATTCTGCCTGCAGTGCCATCAAGCAGGTGGCTTCGGGTCGCTTTGGGGTGACCATTCAGTACCTGGCCAATGCTGTGGAGTTGCAGATAAAAATGGCCCAGGGGGCCAAACCCGGCGAGGGGGGGCAGCTGCCGGGTCACAAAGTCGATGCGTGGATCGGGCGCGTGCGCCACAGCACGCCCGGCGTTGGGCTAATTTCGCCCCCACCGCACCACGATATTTACTCCATCGAAGACCTTGCACAGCTCATCTACGATCTTAAGCGAGCCAATCCGCTGGCGCGGGTAAGTGTCAAGCTTGTGAGTATTGCTGGTGTGGGTACCATCGCCTCCGGCGTCGTCAAGGCCAAGGCCGACTCCGTCCTCATCGCCGGGCACGATGGCGGCACCGGTGCCTCGCCGCTGTCGAGTGTACAGCATGCCGGCTTGCCGTGGGAGTTGGGGCTGGCAGAAGCTCACCAGACACTGGTACAAAACCGACTGCGCGACCGGGTGCTGCTGCAGACCGACGGCCTGCTGCGCACCGGCCGCGATCTGGCCGTGGCGACCCTGCTCGGTGCTGAGGAATGGGGCGTAGCCACAGCCGCCCTCATTGCACAGGGGTGTATCATGATGCGCAAATGCCACCTCAATACCTGCCCGGTGGGTATTGCTACCCAAAATCCGGAGCTCCGGAAGCTATTTAGCGGCAAACCGGAGCATGTTATCAATATGTTTACTTTCATGGCGCAGGAACTCCGTGAGATCATGGCTCAATTGGGTTTCCGCACCGTCAATCAAATGGTTGGTCAGGCGCAGGTACTCAAAGTCAACCTGGCACGTGGCCCCTGGAAAGCTGACTATCTGCAGCTAGATCCACTCATCCGGCCGGCCGGCTGGGTACATCCCGACTCCACAGAGGCGCCACGGCAACCGTTGACCGACAGTGCCCTGGATCGATGGATGCTGCAGGCGCTCGATGATTACCGCCGGCATGGGCAAGTGCATATCCCCGAGCGAGAAGTCAACAACACCGACCGGGCCATCGGCACCAGTCTCAGCTACTACTTATGTACAACCATGCCAGAGCCGGCGCTGCCTGATGACAGCCTTCGTTATCCGCTCGCCGGCGCCGCCGGCCAAAGTTTTGGTGCCTTTGCCGCCGCCGGCATCACCCTCGATCTGGCAGGTGAGTCCAACGACTACGTGGGCAAAGGCCTGTCGGGCGGGATTTTGGTCATACGCCGCCCCCCTGCTGCTGCCTATCCGGCAGCCGACAATGTGATCATTGGCAATGTGGCGCTGTACGGCGCGACAGCCGGCAGACTGTTTGCGGAAGGGAAAGCAGGCGAGCGCTTTGCTGTGAGAAATTCAGGCGCAGTAGCTGTGGTCGAAGGTATTGGCGACCACGGCTGTGAGTACATGACCGGCGGCGAAGTGCTGATACTGGGGCCTGTCGGCAAAAATTTTGGCGCCGGCATGTCGGGCGGGCTGGCCTATGTGTACGATCCGCAGCGACAGCTTGCCGCCCATTTCAATGCCGATTCGGCAGATCTGGTACCCCCCGAGATGGCTGATTTTGACCGCATCCGGCAACTGCTGCAGGAGCACCACAAACGCACTGCTTCGCTGCTTGCCCGCGATCTGCTCAACCGTTGGGCAACGGCTGCCGCCGCTTTTGTGAAAGTTTATCCACGGGACTACCGCCGCGTCCGAGAGGCGGTAGCACAACAAATAACCACCAGCCATGGCTAAAGATACCGGGTTTTTGGAGCTTAGCAGGCAGACGCCTTCCATGCGTCTGCCTGCTGAGCGCATTCAGGACTTTGACGAGCACTATGCGCGTTTTGACGAGCAGCAGGCCTGTGGGCAGGCCAGCCGGTGTATGGACTGCGGTGTTCCCTTTTGCCATCGGGCATGCCCGCTGGGCAACCGCATCCCTGAGTTCAACCAGGCTGTGTACGACAAACAGTGGCAGCGGGCGTATGAGATCCTGTCGGAGACAAATAATTTCCCTGAGTTTACGGGCCGTATTTGCCCGGCGCCCTGCGAGGCCAGCTGTGTGCTCAGCCTGCATAGCGAGGCTGTAAGCATCGAACATATTGAAAAAGAGATTGCCGAGCGCGCCTGGGAGACTGGCTGGGTGGCATCGGGCCGGCCGGCGCTGTTGCGCAGGCAGGCTGTAGCCGTTGTAGGCAGCGGCCCTGCCGGGCTGGCAGCGGCTGACCAGCTCAACAGACTTGGCTATCGCGTGCATGTGTACGAGCGCGATGATCGCCCGGGCGGGCTGCTGATGTATGGCATTCCGGACTACAAACTCAACAAGCAGATTGTACAACGGCGCATCGAGTGGATGCGCGCCGCCGGCATCACTTTTCACTGTGGCATTGAGCTGGGCCGGGATCTGTCGCTGGCAGAGCTGCGCGAGTCTTTTGACGCCGTTGTGCTCGCCATCGGCGCACGCCTGCCCCGCGACCTGCCCATTGCCGGCCGACACCTAAAGGGCGTTCATCTGGCCATGGACTTTCTTGCGCAGAGCAACCGCCGACAGCAGGGGGATGTGCTGTTAGACCAGGAAATCATCTCCTGCACAGGACAGGATGTACTCGTCATTGGGGGTGGTGACACCGGCAGCGATTGTATTGGTACAGCCATCCGCCAGGCTGCCCGCTCAGTGGTGCAGATAACCCTCGAAGAGCAGCCCCCCGGGCAGCGAGCGCCCGAAAATCCATGGCCCGAGTGGCCACGGATATTTCGTACCTCTTCCTCTCACGAAGAGGGTTGCGAGCGCTACTGGGCAATCAATACGCAGGCATTTCTGGGTGATGACGCGGGGCAGCTGCGCGCCCTGCGCGTCGAAGAGGTGCACTGGGAAAATCATGCGGGCGGCAGCCGGTGGCAGCCCGTAGCCGGTACGGTACGGGAAATCCCCTGTACCCGTGCCTTCATCGCAATCGGTTTCGCCTCCGCCGAGCAAGAACTCCTGTCCGACAACGGGCTGCAGACAGATACAAGAGGCAATATACAGGCTACCCGCCATGCCACTAACCTCTCCGGTGTTTTCGCAGCCGGTGATGCCCGCCGCGGACAAAGCCTGGTCGTCTGGGCGATTGCCGAAGGCAGGCAGGCTGCAGAGGCAGTTCATCGCTATCTGTCGAAGGCCGGCACAGATGAGGCCTCTCTGTAACCATATATTAGTCATCAATTTTTTATAGCAAACTTATCATGTATGACCCCTTCCTCAAAAAACAGATGGAGAACAGTTTTTGGTGCTTTTATACTATTGGCTCTCTCGGCCTTGTTCCTGGCACCCGGCATGCCACCTGCGCCCGCCAGTACGAGCACAACTGACCCCGCCAATATTGCCTGGATGCTGACGGCTACCGGTTTGGTGCTGCTCATGACGCCGGGCCTTTCCTTTTTCTACGGCGGCATGGTCAGCAAGAAAAATGTGATATCTACCATGCTGCAAAGCTTTATTGCACTCGGGCTGATCAGCATTGTATGGGTGGTAGTCGGTTTTAGTCTCGCCTTTGGCGATAGTATCGGCGGGCTGATCGGGGATCCGCGTACCTTTTTTTTCTTTAAAAATGTGACGCTGGAGGCGCATCCGCGCCTGGGCGCGGGGCTTCCGCTGCTGCTGTTTGCCCTTTTTCAGCTAAAATTTGCCATCATCACCCCTGCCCTCATCACCGGCAGCTTCGCGGAGCGGGTCAAATTTTCAGCCTATCTGGTGTTTATGGTGCTTTTCAGCCTGCTGATTTACGCCCCGCTGGCCCACTGGACCTGGCATCCCGAAGGTATTTTCTATCGCATGGGTATACTTGATTTTGCCGGCGGCACCGTTGTGCACATGTCTGCCGGCTTTGCAGCCATAGCGGGCGCCTGGGTACTTGGACCGCGCAGGCGCAGCGACGAGGAAAACCAACATACGCCGGCACGCATTACCTATGTACTCCTCGGCACCGGAATGCTCTGGTTTGGCTGGTTTGGCTTCAATGCCGGCTCAGCACTGGCTGCCGATACGGTCGCTGTTCGCGCCTTCGCTACCACCAATACGGCCTCTGCAGCAGCTATGATTGCGTGGATATTTTTCGACGCCATACGGGGCATTAAAGTCAGCGCTATGGGTGCGGCCATCGGTGCCGTGGTAGGCCTGGTAGCCATCACCCCTGCTGCTGGTTATGTAGATATAGGCCCCAGTATTTTTATCGGTACTGCAGCCGCCATCATCAGCAACCTTGCTGTAGGTATCAAAAACAAATCGCGACTGGACGATACCCTGGACGTGTTCCCCTGCCACGGGGTCGGTGGTATTGTGGGCATGCTGTTGACAGGTGTTTTTGCCCGTGAAGTAGGTTTGATATACGGACATACCGATACGTTCATTGCACATCTTAAAGGCCTGCTGATTGCTGGTGTTTTTTCTTTTGCCGGCGCCTGGTTGCTGTACCAGCTGACCGCCCGGCTGGTATCCCTGCGCGTGAGTGAAGAAGAAGAGCTGCTGGGCCTGGATGTCAGTCAGCACAACGAGCGCCTCTGACCGACATATCCGGCAACCTTATACCCGGAAAAGAAGCCGTATTGAGCGTACTTCTTTGCCTTTGGCGGTAAAATACATGTGCGTCTCAACCAGCACTTTGGCGGCCTTAGCCGCTAAAGTGCCGTTGGAGACTTCTTTTTTCCATCGCCTACCTGCTAAGGCGAAAGCGCCCCTGAACCGTTGAAGTCGTATGTGCATCCGCCATCCCGCTGAAGCCCGGTTGTTTGCCGCCCACGCTGAGGCTAAACCAGCCTGGTTCCAGCGTCCACTGCCCGTCGGTGCCAATCAATGCAAGTTGATCAGACCTCAGGCTGAAATGTAGTGTTTTCACTTCTCCCCGGCGGAGGTGTACACGTTCAAAAGCCACCAGCTGCCGGATAGGCCTGGGGGTCGAGGCTTCTTCATCGGTGAGGTATACCTGTACGACTTCGTCACCATCGCAACTACCTGTATTGCGGACTTCTACCGACAAGGCTATAGTTTCGCCTGCCCGCACCACCGCCGGCAGTTGCAAGTGCTGATAATCAAAAGTTGTGTAGCTGAGTCCGAAGCCAAACGGGTAGAGCGGTTCGCCCCGGAAGTAGCGATAGGTACGACCCTCCATGTCATAGTTATCAAAAGCAGGCAACTGCTCAACCGAGCGGTAATAGGTCACCGGTAATCGGCCGGCCGGGTTGTAGTCTCCCGTCAGCACATCGGCAATGGCATTACCCCCCTGCTCGCCCGGATAGCCGGCGGTGAGGATGGCCGGTACGCGCTCAGCCGCCTGATTAATCGACAAAGCCCCCCCGTTGAGGAGTACCAACACCAGTGGCTTGCCCCTGTCCAGCAGCGCCTCCAGCAGCCGTTGCTGCGACTGTGGCAGATTGAGGTGGGTACGGTCGCCCCGGTCAAAGCCGTCCAGCACCACCTTCATTTCCTCGCCCTCGAG
>JAUMBM010000325.1:0-2178 GCA_032115735.1 Saprospiraceae bacterium | reverse complement strand
GAAGCCCGTTACAAATAGCAGCGTACCGATAATCATACAGGTGAGTGCTATGAAAAAGTAGGGGTTGTCCGCCACCAGTATGGTTGGTTCTCCCTGTGACAGGCGATATAACTTACTGAGGCCAATGTACAGGGCGGAGCCCAGCCCGAGCAAGAAAATGACCGTCCCCATGCCCCCGAAAAAGTGCATGGGACGCTTACCGAATTTACCGATAAACAGCAAGGTGAGGAGGTCGAGGAAACCGGTTACGAGGCGAGAGACCCCAAATTTGCTCTGTCCGTATTTTCTCGGTCTGTGCACTACTATTTTTTCTGTGATTTTGCTGAAGCCTGCCCACTTGGCCAGCAGCGGAATATGTCTGTGCATATCGCCATAAACCTCAATGCTTTTGACAACCTCCTTCCTGTATGCTTTCAGACCACAATTAAAGTCGTGGAGGTGAATGCCACTTACGTAACGCGTAACGGCATTGAAGAACTTGGAGGGCAGCGTTTTGCCCATCGGATCCCGTCGATGCTTTTTCCAACCCGACACCAAGTCAAACCCCTGCCCGTCAATCATTTCATACAAGGCCGGAATCTCGTCAGGACTGTCCTGCAAGTCGGCATCCATGGTAATCACCACCCTACCCTGACAAGCCTCAAAGCCCGTATGCAAAGCGGGGGACTTACCGTAGTTGCGGCGAAATTTAATTCCTCTGACAGCCGCATAGTCTTGCGACAGCCTACGAACTACCTGCCAGGACTGGTCTGAGCTACCATCGTCCACCAGCAGAATTTCGTAACTAATCTGCATAGGATCGACTACCCGCGCGATCCAGCTCACCAGTTCCGGCAGCGATTCGTCTTCATTGTATAAGGGTACGATGATTGAAAGATCCACTTAGCGACGAGTTTTGAGGACAATAAAAGCGATGACCGACGACAAAGCAAAGCCAACAATTAGGCTACTGATGTAAGAAAACAAGGATTTTGCAGGCGTCATTATCAAAGATTCCCGATCTGCTTCATTGGGCAACTGCCCGGCTTCAGCCAGCAATTTGAGCTGAAGATCGTACAAGCCGGGATCGATAAAAGTAAACAGTACGTAATAAAACAGGTGGAATATCAAATTGGCCACAATAAATACCACAAAGGGCGAACGCACAACATCCCTGAATACGGTTCCGCTGCTGCTGCGGGCAGCTCTGAACATCAGCGCGATATAGATCACGAAAGACCCCAGAAACCAGGCTCTGTGAAGCATCCAGGCCGGATTCAGAGAATAAACGACGGAGAAAGCTGCAATCGTATATACGCCGGCCAGCAGCCCGTTTTTGCCGCCTGTACCTTGCCAGGCTTCTGCTGCTGAAGACTGAGCGGATTGCTCATTGGGTTGATCGGTAAGCATTATGCTTGTGGTTGATGGTAAAAAACAGCCAGCGGGCGCCCCAGCAGCTCATGGCCGATAAGGGGCGTATTGGCTGATTTGGAACGAATATGTTGGCTGCCGAACACCCAGCGCTCATCTGGCGCAAAAAGTGTGAGATCGGCAGCTGCTCCCGTCTCAATGGTTGCCAAAGGCAGCCCCATGGCCATTCTTGGCCGGTAGGCAAGTCGATCGATCAGCGCCTCCAGCGGCATACGACCGACCGTAGCCCTGCGCATGAGGCCAAAGGCACTTTCGAGCCCGATGGCTCCAAAATCAGCGTAGGGAAATTCCAGCATTTTTGCCTCGACCTCCAGTCCACGATGGTTGCTGCTCACCCAGTCGATCGTACCGTCTGTCAGTCCTT
The DNA here is from genome assembly GCA_032115735.1 of Saprospiraceae bacterium. Lineage (GTDB taxonomy): Bacteria > Bacteroidota > Bacteroidia > Chitinophagales > Saprospiraceae > JAUMBM01. The sequence goes on along the minus strand of JAUMBM010000325.1, from coordinate 404 downwards.
CCACCAAAGCAGCCCGATCTTCTTCTCCCCGCAGCGGAGGCATCAGCTTGAAATGGGTATCAAAATCTGCGAGTACCTCATCTGTATACACCAGGTTGAGCGCTGCCACAGAAGCCGTCACGCGCAGACCCGCCTTTTTGGCATTCCGAATCTGCTCCACAGCCGCAGCGGTAGAGATGTTGGCCAGATGCAGTCTGGAATCTGTATAGGCCAGCAGACGCAAATCCCGCTCAATCATAAGCTCTTCAGCCAGCGCCGGAATCCCGCGCATTCCCAGCTGTGTGCTCATACGCCCCTCGTGCAACTGCCCCCCGGGGGAAACAGACTCGTCGAGCGGGCGATTGATGACAAGGCCATCAAAAGTTTTCACGTATAACAAGGCCCGCAGGAGCAGGCCTGCGTGT
>JAUMBM010000324.1:0-5829 GCA_032115735.1 Saprospiraceae bacterium | reverse complement strand
CCTACAGTGATCAGACCGTCACAGCTGTCATTGCCATAAACATAAAATACGTCCTGACGACCACACGTACCTTCCGGAATGACGATACCATTAGCATTGCCTATGGTGTCCCGAGTGCCCACCGTTGTAGTAGATAAATCATTGTCAACAATGAGATTCCCCAGCAGGTCAGCCACATAGAATGTAGGGCGATCCGAATCCGTAGCATTAGGTACTTCTATTTCTAATGCAACCACATTGTTAGGCGGTGGACTAGTGGAATTACCATTGGTCGGATTACAGGGCCCCGTCTCTGAAACAGTTACCCTATAACGGCCAGCTCCCGCATTATCAAAAAGAAAAATCCCTGCATTAGGTATAGTTGACATGTACGTAGTCAAAGTAGTAGCAGGAGGAGTGGAGCCACCAGGACCTGAATTAGGTATCGGCGTGGCTATTACCGTGTACGTACCTACACAGGTCGAACCATCCTGTACCACTACTCGAAACTGGCCATTGGCTACATAGCCCGGACTGCTGAACGGGCATCTCGGAGACGATTTGACACCTTCACTCACCAAAAACTGCGCATCCTTGGTGACAAAAGTACCAGGACCTGCACAAGCAGATACATTGTTGGGAGGTAAAACCCCGTCGCATGTCTCAGACACGTAAAACTCATAATCTGTACCTGGCTGCAGACCGCCGACCGTGATCGTGACCTGATTACTAGCGGATACAGTCATAGCTGTGACAGGCGCTGTAAATCTCGCTGTGTCATTGACATAAGTAACGGTTGTCTGAATAACCGCACCGCCAGCAGCATTACAGCTTCCCAGACCCTGACCTCCGATCGTGATTCTCCACGCATTGTCAGTAGGCGTGTCACCGGAAGTCCAGCGAAGTTGTGCAGTACTTTGCGTAGTACTTGGTGAAGTCAGACCCGTAGGAGTCGGGCAAGACGGCACCTGCGCCTGCACATACTGCATCCCTCCCAGGGCAAACAGCAACAGCACCCACAGTGCCTGTTGCCATACCCCCGAACGAGTAGATGAAATCATCTTTCTGTTCATAAGAAATGATTTGTAGTTAATTAAATACATGAAATAATGATTAATTCTTTATCAGGAAATTAAGTACGTTTGCGGTAGGCAATCTTCCGGCAGGCTGCACTGGCTGCGAGCTCCGATAGACGTGCCTGTGCACAGTCAGCGAGCATCGCTACAACAGCCCATAAATCCCGGAATACGTGTACAGGAAGGAATGGAAGGCAGTAGAAAAAATCATGAATAACAATTTGTTAATCAAAACTTAATGCGCTAATTCAGCTTGCTCGTTTCGTTGTATTTTTCAGACTGCCCGGGGCAGTCTGGCAGCTCGGTCGTCCAGTGTACAGCTTTGTCGTACATTACTTTAGATCATCGTCGTGTCTACCACAATAATACCAGTGAGTAGGGCGCAAACAGCGCATTGTAACAGAAAGTTATGGGTATTCATTTTCATGCGTACAGGGAATTGAGTTGAACTAATAAGGATTTTGATGTTACAAATATCTATGCAATACCCGGGGAGTCTGTTAACAGAAATACACCCTTTGTGAAGCTATTTATACCGGCCACAAGTACACAAAAAAGAAACAACTACTTGATAAACAATAATTTAAATTCTTAATTAACACAACAACCTGTTACATATAAAAATCAATCACATCTGTGTTTTAGCTTTACATCTGCCTGGAATAAGTACACTCGTATATTGACATGGAAAGCCCAAAGTGGGCAGTGGGCGTGTGCAGGCCTGAGTATTTGCTGTGGACATATTTACAAGGAGGGAGGATGTAAATCAGCGCACTGTAGGAACAAAAAAATAATTGGCATCTATTAGGACTTAAGAGCGGGCTCAGTATTTTTTTACGTAAGGCAGGAAAGCCCGAAAAAGCTTTCAGCATTGTAAAATGCCAAAGTCGAGCCAATGCTTACCGGCAAAGACGCCGCTTGCTAGGGAAGCATTTCTACGACCATCTCCCAGAGTGCTTCATAGGGGATGATTTCCAGCTCATAATCCTGTCTGTCAAAATTAGCCCTGATCTGGGTAAGTTCATCTTGTAAGCGAAAAATTTTTTGGTTGATTTCTTTTTTATCAAACTGACTATTAGCTATTTGCAATAAAAATTTAATAAATATGAATGATCTTGCTGTATTCTGCCCCTTGAGGTAGCGATAATTGTACTGCTGGATACTGTCCATATCATCCAGCAGTCGATTGTATTTTTGTTGCTGCAGCAGGTGCAGAAACCGGATGATGAGGATGGCTATGTTTAGTCCGCTCTTGTCCTTAGAAAAAATAGGCGTCTCATTGACAAACTTACTGAGCTTAAACTGCCCGTTCTGCCGGCCTTCCGTTTTGCCTATTTCTTCCAAAAAAGCAGCGTATGCCTCAAAAATGCGCCAGATTTCTTTGACATTCTCGGGTTGAAACTGGAATCGTGGGTGGCTGACAATGGTGCTAATGAGGGCCGATCCCTCCCCGTACTGAGCCGTATGGTAGTACAACTGCACCCGCAATTCCTGCTGCTTAAACCAATTGAAAGTACCTTCTTCGAGAAACTGTATAGAATACGCAAAAGCAGCCTCCGCCTCCTCAAATTGCTGCAACTGCAGGTGGCAGATCAACTTTTGGTAACTGAAAATTTGCAGCGGTACTTTGGCGAAATACTGCTTTTGCCGGAAAAAATCGATGCAGTCTGTGCAATACAGCAGGGTTTGTTCATATAGCTGCAGGGCAGAAAACCTCACCAGCCCCAACAGTCGTCCATATAAATGCAGGCGGTAGCTGTCGTACGACTGTAACCACGGCTCTAGCTGTTGATAATATTCCGAGGCCAGTGCTGCAATGCGGCTGTCTGCCGCCTTCCTGTTAACATAGGAAGCCATGAGCAGTGTGTAGCGCTCTTCGGCTTCATTTTCCACCTCGTAGATTTTTTTTTGCTGGTGAAAAACGGCATGCAGTTCCTCGAATTTTTTGTTCTCGCCTCCTCGCAGTCCATGGTGAAACCTGAGATAGCTGCTGATATCCATCGCCAACAGGGTAAGTTCATATTGCTGGGTTTGGGCTAGTATCTTGTTAGCCAATACCAAGGCTGCATTATGAGCATTGTGTGCAACCAATATTTTGACGATAAGCCACTGCCGGTGACATCTGTAATACGCCTTTTGGTAATCTGTCAAATCACTTGACTCTACGTCCAGCGCAATCACAGCGGCAAGCAGCCGTTCGCGAAACAGAGACTTTAACTTGCGGTACTTTCCTCCTCCCCCTCCGCCCTCCGGATACAGGTATCTTTCGGCCTCCTCATCTGTACTAAATTTACTTTTGGCAATCCCCGCATGCAGCTTATACATTATAGATCCTTTCTCAAGCGAAAGGCCTTTTGCTTTGGGTTGTCTGTGCTGAAGCTGGTCAATCAGATAGACCAATTCTCTTAAGTCTTCCATGGGGGTTTTGTCAAAAATTAGTGTAAACAATGCCTGTCAATAGCTGAAAATCACTACATACGCAGCGAGCGGGCTCACTTGCAAATAATACAATGCTAAAAAGACAGCGCTGTTAGCTAGTGTAAGCTATTGAGAATAAAAAAGACAGGTTAGACCACAACTGTTTACATGTGGGATAGTTACTACATACCGTAGGAGGGTGAACCATCTGTTCGTTATTGCTGCTGCCCTGCAAGCAGCATATCATAGTATTAACTTCGGAGGTGAGTATCTAAAAACCTACATTCTGAAAATCTGTCAATAAACATTATTTATCTTCTACATCCATCACTATCACACAAAAACACATTAGCTCAAATATACTGATTTATCTTAACTATACAAATTAATTAATGGATATCCATTTTTGCCCCGCTGTATGTGAGAGGGGTAAAATCAGTGGTCTGCTGATTTTGCCCCTCAATTTCAACTCGCTCAACATCTGGCAAACATCCCCTACCGCAACAACCCCTTAATCCGCGCATACTCCGTCTGGTACTGCGAGCTACCCGCACAGCCGAGTTCCTTATTTTTTTTCTCAATGGCGGCTACCCGGTTGCCGGGATTGGGGTGGGTGCTGAGAAACTCCGGAGGACTGGATTCCCCCTCCATCTTGCGGAAAAAGCCGGCCGCGCCGTTGGCACTGTAATTCGTTTCGCAGAGGTAAATGACAGAATATTCGTCGGCTTCGGTCTCATCGGCGCGGCTGAAGCTCAGGTCGAGCAGTCCGACAACCAGTTGTTGCAACAGATCCGAATCGCCCTGGCCCGTCACGATGCTCAGCAAGGTGCTGATGCCGTAGATTTTGGTCATCTGCTCGGTGCCGTGGCGCTGGTCGGCATGGGCAATCTCGTGACCGAGTACGCCCGCCAGCTCGTCTTCGCTGGACAAAAACTTGATGAGGCCGGTATAGACATAGATGAAGCCCCCCGGTGTTGCAAAGGCATTGAGCGTCTTATCATCATCAATCAACTTCACCTCCCACACAAAGTCGTTGCGGTGCTGCACCTTGCCGGAACTGAGCAGGCGGTTGACAATATTGCGGACGTAGCGGTAGACCTCCTCATTGCCTCTTTCGGGCAGAATGGGATACTCGTCGGGTTTGCTCAGAATTTCCTGGTTGAGCTGCCGCCCCAACTCTACGTCCTGCTGGGGTGTAAAAAGATTGAGTTTGCCCGACTGACAGGCAGCAATGCTGAACAGTCCGGAAAAAAGCAGGGAATGACTTAACCAGCGCATGCGCATCAATGTTTGTTTTGGTCACCGACTGCAGCCAGGCTGCAGCCGACAAATGGGTCAATTAGCAGAAAATCACAGTTGTAACGCCCGGAGGAAGTCTTTTGTTTTGCGCATATCGGTGCTGAGAATGCGATCCTCTTCGAGCCGCGGGATGTGTGCGCGATAAGCCTGCAGGGCAGGCAGCAGGGCAGGCGCCACAGGCGTTGGCTCCCGGAAGGAAGCGGCCTGGGCCGCCGTCATCCACTCGATGGCCAGCAGGTCAGCTACGTTGTTGACCACCTTGTACAACTTAGTGGCTGCATTGGCGGCCATGCTCACATGATCCTCCTGCCCGTTGCTGGATACGATGCTGTCAACCGAAGCGGGGCTGCACAACTGCTTATTTTGGCTGGCAATGGCCGCCGCCGTATACTGCGGGATCATCAGCCCGCTGTGCAGGCCGGGCTTGGGAGTCAAAAAGGTTGGCAGGCCGCGTTGGCCGGAGATGAGCTGGTAGGTGCGGCGCTCAGAGATGCTGCCGATTTCGGCCAGCGCTATCGCCAGAAAGTCTAGTGCCAGCGCAATAGGCTGCGCATGGAAATTACCCCCCGACAATATATCCCCGCTGTCGGCAAATACGTTGGGGTTATCGGTAACGCTGTTCAGCTCCGTCTGTATCACCTGCCGCACATAGGCAAAGGCGTCCCAGCTGGCGCCATGCACCTGCGGTATGCAGCGAAAGGCATAGGGATCCTGCACATGCGCTTTGGGCATGGCGCCCAGCGGGCTGTCGGCCAGCAGTGCCCGCATGCGGGCGGCCACCATACGCTGGCCCGTATGCGGCCGTATGCGGTGGAGTCGCTCGTCAAAAGGCGCCGTATGGCAGAGAAAAGCATCGCAGGAGAGTGCCGCCGTCAGGCTCGACAAGCCCAGCAGCTTTTCTGCCTGCAGCACCGCCCACAGGCCGTAGGCGGTCGAAAATTGTGTTCCGTTGAGGAGCGCCAGCCCTTCTTTGGCTTCCAGCTCCATAGGCAGCAGCCCCAGCTGCTGCAGGGCTTCAGCTGCCGGCAGGCGCTGCCCGCCCAGCTTCACCTCCCCC
>JAUMBM010000323.1:0-6644 GCA_032115735.1 Saprospiraceae bacterium | reverse complement strand
GTCCCTGCACCAAAGCGGGGGTATTCAATTTTTTTGACTGGGTTTTCCGACCCGATGAGGAAGAAACGTATGTCGAAGCCATGGGCAAAAGCTACTTTTTCAACACAAAAGGGGTGGAAAGATCAGTGAGCCAGCGAAGGACCTACTACAACCAGTGGCGTACCTACCAAATGTCTGATCACCTGCCCATGTGGATGGAGCTGCAGATTGATTATTCTGATGCTTTTTTAGAGAAAAAGCTGAAAGAGTCATAAGGATTACGCCCGGCGCGTGCTTTGGATTTTTTGCCGGAGACAAAAAAACAAGACGCGTTGTTGTCACTCAGGCGGCCGCAGCCGCCTGAGTGACAACAACACTAATTTCGTCTGGCTGTTGGTTCATTTCGTGCGGCAGCAACGGGGTCGTTTTGTGAAAGCATACGCAACGCATTGTTAATCATTGGATCAGCATCATTGAGTACCTCAAAATACGCTTGAGCACCGTAAAGTAGCCGTGCCAGGCCTGCCTTAATTTCAGCTTTCAGACTGCCGAGGGTACTGTTGCCTGCCTGAGATAGATCGCCTCCTCGCCAGCCACGGCCGCGGGCAAATTTGAGGAAAGACTGGAACATCTCCGGATTGACGGTAAATGACTGCACAAAAGCTGACGGGCTCATCTTGTTCAAACGCGGGTTTTCCTCTTTGTAGCGCAGCAGAAATGACTGTATGTACTGCCGGAGTTCAGCAATGGAGCCATTGATGAGTAGCGTATCCAGTGGGATGAGTACATCGGGTGTGATGCCGCCGCTTGCGTAGACCACATGTCCGTTGGCTGTGAAATAGCGGGTAGAGTCGAGTATGGGCGCCTTGGAGGCATCACTCAATTCGCCGTTCTCAAGGCGGTCATCAAGCTCTTCCTCATAGCTTTCAACATCTTCATAAGGCTTTTGTATAGACCTGCCCGAGGGCGTATAATATCTGGCAACGGTGAGCCGGAGGGCAGAGCCGTCGCGCAGCGGATATTGTTCCTGCACCAATCCTTTACCAAAAGATCTCCGGCCGATGATAACCCCCCGATCGTGGTCCTGGATAGCGCCGGCAATGATCTCACTGGCTGAGGCAGAACCCTCGTCGATCAGTACTGCGATTTTGCCAACCTTATAGAACGATCTGCCCGAGCTGCGGTATTCTGTCCTTACAACAGCCCGCCCTTCGGTATAGACGAGAAGCTTGTCTTTATCGGCAAACAACTGGCTGAGAATATTGGTGGCCTGCTGCAGATAGCCGCCAGGGTTGTGGCGAAGGTCAAGCACGAGGTGCTGCATTTTTTGCTGTTCAACCAACTTTTCAAGCGCCTGTACAAATTCGTCATAGGTGGTGGCACTAAATCGGTTGATGCGTATGTAGCCTGTTTGCTCGTCGAGCATATAAGCTGCATCAAGACTATTCATAGGGATGATGTCGCGCTTTATCTCAAAATGCAGCAGCTTGCCTGATGAACCTCGCCGGATGCCTACCCGAACCACCGTGCCACCGGCTCCGCGCAGCAAGCCCATGATGTCACGACTGCTCATTTTTTTTCCGGCTACCAGACTGTCGCTGATCGTGATAATCTGGTCGCCGGCCAGGACGCCGGCTGAAGCTGCCGGTCCGCCTGAAAGGGGCGTAATGACAGTAATCGTATCTTCCAGCACCATGAACTCAACACCGATGCCCTCAAAATTACCCTCCAGCTGTTCATTGATTTCCTTGAGTTCTTCAGCCGGAATATAATTGGAGTGGGGATCCAGGCTGGTTAATACTTGCTCTATAGCTTTCTGTATCAGCTCCTCCCGATTGACTTCATCAACATACTTGGCTTCAATATACCTGATGAGCTCCTCTATTTTACCCTGGCCTTCTGCCACGGTTGTCACCTGCCCGCTGGTCTCTATGAGGTCATCTCCGGCCATCTGAAGCCGCAGGCCAATCAGCATACCAGCAACCAAAGTGATTGCCAAAAGCATAGGAAGCCATACTTGTACCTTTTGCAAAATACCTGGCTGTGCTTGCTTATCCTCTGACATATTATTCTCTTTTGGCGTATGAATCTGTAATAATACAAAAGAGCATGTTCTTTGTTGTGTTTTTTTTTCAGGCCTGGCCAACTGCGACCCGCCCGGCCAAAAGGCTATTAGATCTTTTCTAAAAGCAGGCTTATTTTTTTAATAAAAAATCAAAAATGCCTACCTTTACTGCTGATTTTTTGTAAAAAAAATTAATATCACAGCCTTGCGGGCGCTCCAAGCGCCCTACGGCTGCTATACGTTTTTTACCATGGCAAAAGAAAAAGATATCGATGCGCTCGACCGTCAAATCCTCTCCATCCTCATGCGCAATGCTAAAAAAGCTTACACAGATATCGCTCAAAAACTTTTTGTTTCGGGGGGGACTGTTCATGTCAGAATGAAAAAATTGGAGGAGTCGGGTGTCGTGAAAAGGTACAGTCTCGAAGTAGATCACGAAAAGCTAGGCTACGATATAAGTGCGTTCCTGGGGATTTATCTGGATAAAAGCTCATTGTACGAAGATGTCGCACGCCGGCTGGAGGATATCCCCGAAATCGTATCTGCGCACTACACAACAGGTCTCTACAACATCTTTGCCAAGATTATCTGTCGCGATACCAACCACTTGCGGGATGTTCTGCACGATAAGATTCAAAAGATCCAAGGTATACAGCGCACGGAAACTTTCATAAGTCTGCAGGAGAGCATCAACCGCCCGATCTCCATCCTGGAGAGTGAAGAGGATTTAAAGGCGCTGGAGGATTGAGGGCTGCAGTGTCAGCCCTTTCAGCTATATTTTTTTGATTCAGCATCCTATGCCATATGATTAGGTTTTTTATAAAAAAGCAGCGGCGGGCGCTGCTGGCCGTGGCGCTGTGTGCAGCCTGCTGCACAGCGGCTCAGGGGCAGATGAAAGCAACCTGGCAGCTACTGTCGGATGTTAAGTACCAGACCCGCCTGGACCCCGGTCTGGGCATTAGTGTCATGATCCCCACTTTTGGGCCCGGGCCGCGCTCTCTGCATGGTAAGGAAGTGGTCGTTACGGGCTATTTTCTGCCTATGAATCGCGAGACGGGCTTTTTTCTGTTGTCAAAATATCCCTATGCTTCCTGTTTTTTTTGCGGGGCAGCAGGTGCCGAGACAATCGTCGAGTTGCAGTTCAGGCAGGGTGCTACCATTCCCTATCGCATGGATCAGCTGGTGACTCTCAAGGGCAGGCTGAGGCTGAATGCTACAGACTTTGAGCATAGCAGTTATATTCTCGAGGATGTCGAGTAATTGGTATGGCCGCAAACCTTCTGCCGTGCGCTTTGTTCATCCCTTGTGTATGCAGGCGCGTTGGGGTGGGTATTCCACCGCTGCTGGCAACTGAAAGTTGGTCGCAGCCAAACATGCACACTAATCACATGTAGCCATGAAGATCTATACAAAAACAGGGGACACAGGTCAGACCAGCTTATTCGGGGGAGACAGACTCAGCAAAGATGATGCTCGCATAGAGGCGTATGGCACTGTCGATGAACTCAATGCTTTTGTCGGGCTGCTCCGGGATCACCTCGTTGATGAAGAAGTACGCGTACTCTTGCTCACCATACAAAACAGGCTTTTTACTCTGGGGGCTCATCTGGCAACTGCTCCCGGCAGACAGTCGGTTGCACCGGACTTGAAAGACGAAGACATTCAATTGCTGGAGCAGGCTATGGACCGTATGGACGAGGTTTTGGCTCCCTTGCGCAATTTTATTTTGCCGGGTGGCCATGCAGCGATCTCCTACGCACATTTGGCTCGTACCATTTGTCGCAGGGCAGAAAGAAGAGTAGTTAGTCTCGTCCAGGAGGATGAGGCTGTCGAAATGATTATCCGCTATCTCAACAGACTTTCGGATTATTTTTTTGTGCTGGCCCGCTACGTCGCGCACCTCTACAAAGTGGAGGAGGTAATCTGGAAAGGGAGAGGTTAGCCTCCAGGTATTTTCAGTCGGCTGCAATCATGGGGTGTCTTTCCTGCGTTTGAACGGGTATATGAACCCGTACCGCTCTGCAGGAAAAGTCATTAATGGCGCGCGCGCCCTTTTTCTGACCCAAAGCAAAAATACCTGTCAAACTCTGTGTCAGTTCCGGGACTATAGTATTCCAAGTCCCAGCAGTCCCGCAAAGACCATGAGTAGTATGGCCACCAGTACCTGTAAAAATCCTATGCTCACCTTTCGCAGCAGCAGGTTGCCGGCAAGCGCGCCTGCAAAAGCTGCCAGACAAGCAGCTACTAGTATATGGCTGCTGCTCAGCAGGGCTTCTGCAGACAGCTGCTCGGCATACATGCTAAGTCTTGAGATATCCACCAAACAGGCAATGATGACGCCTGTTGCCACAAAAGATTCCTTGCTAAGTCGCAGTTTGACAAGAAATGCCGATCGTAGCGCTCCCTGATGACCCGACAGACCTCCGAAAAAACCGCTAAGCAGCCCGCCAATCAGCAGGCTGTACTTACCCGGCCTGACTTGCTGCAGCCTCGGAATCAGTTCCATGAGCGCGAAAACAACCAACAAGCCGGCAATGGTCAGCTTAACAGGTAATATCTCGTAGGTATGGCCTTGCCAGTTGTAGCGGTAGACGGCAGCCTGCTCGCCGAGCAGTGCCAGCAACCAGGCCCCGGGAATTGCTGCCAAAAAGGCAGGAATACCAAATTGCCAGGCAATTGGCCAGTCAATATGCTTATGCGTAAGTATCCACTTGAAAAGGTTATTGAGGAAATGTACAACCCCCGTAAGGGCAATGGCCAGCTGCAGATCGAAAAAAAGGGCAAATACGGGCAGCATGATGGTGCCCAGGCCAAAGCCTGAGAAAAAGGTGAGCAAAGAGGCCGCAAGACTGCTGGCAATGATGATGTATAGCTCCATAGGTACCGCTCGTTGATGTGGGCAAATATATCCGAAAGATGGCTGCTGGCTATCTTGCAGTTCCTCGGCATAGCCGAAAGTAAAGGTAATAATTCCGTGGTATTGCCGTATCCCGAATACGCTCTGAATCACCAGCCCGGCCAATCTTACCGCATTAGTACGATCTCGGTAGTAAATGTTCTTCGCTGCCCATTTTGCAGCAATACCTCTACCAGACAGCTAAATACGGCGCTGTTGACGGGGCGCCCCTCAAACAGACCGTCCCAGCCTTGGTCAGGCTCATTGGGAGGGATGTTTTGTCTTATATATACCTGATTACCCCAGCGGTCAAAAATCTGTACGCGCTCAATCAGAGCCACCTGATTGCCCGCGTATATCACCCAGCGGTCATTGATGTTATCGCCATTGGGCGAAAAAGCTGTGGGCAGGTAGACCGATGATTTTTCAACAACAGTGACCAGCAGGGTATCCCGGGCCTTACAGCCTTCCGCAGTGCTTATTTCAACCGTATAAAAGGCCGTCTCCAGCGGCCGGATAAGTTGCTGAGGCAGCCCCGGCTCCTCAAAAGGCAGCGTGGAAGACCAGTGAAAACTAAGCGGTTCGGTCACAGATAGGTTGGGAATCAACAACAGCGTATCCCCCAGCAAAATGGTCTGATCATCTCCGAGGTCAACATCAATAGACGGGGGCGAAGCCAATACAATTTCTTCTGTCCACTGGCAGCCTTTGGCGTCTTCAATGATAAGTTCGTATGTGCCGGGTAGCACATATTGAAAGGCAGCCCCATAGCCAAAGCTACTTCCGTCAAGGGAAAATAGATAGGGTGGGCTGCCACCACTGATACGGGTGATATCTAGGCTGCCAAAGCGGTCTTCGGGGCAGGGTGGGGGTGACAGTTGCAGCTCAATACCCCGGATAGCGTCGGCACTTGAAAAAACTTGTACTGAATCTGTTCGGTTGCAGCCGTTGCGGAGGTTGGTTAGCTGCAGCCTGTACCAGGCAGGAAGATTGACGATAGCAGTTGCTTCCGTCTGGCCCGACACAAGCTGGGCTGTCTGGCTCGACCAAAAATACCGGATGTCAGCTCCTTCACTTGATCCCCTGGCCTGAAGCACAACTTCCCAACGATCGCAGTCCAGCGTCAAAGGGGGTTCAATGACAATCCGGGGACTGAGGGTGTCAATCCCAATGAAAAGGGCAGCAGCAGAACTACAGCCATTACCGTCAAAGGTGGCGACCAGTGTGTACCAGCCGGGGGTCCGGGTGGTATACGTTTGCTGGCTCGGCAGCAGACTCGAGCTGCCATCAGGTTGTATCCAACGAATGGTCGAGCTGAGTGCGTCGGGAAATACGGCCGCACTAAGCGATACTTCCGTACGCAGGCAGTTGATGGAGTCCGCCACAGGTGGAATGAGCGTAGGGGGTAAAGTGTCAAGGTTTATTTGCAATAAGGTGTCGCGCAGACAGCCATTACCGCTGTCGATGAGCTGCAGGTTTAGTAATCCTGGCTGGCTGATGACAACAGAAGCAGCTGTTGTGTCGGGAAGTATGGAAGCAGGCCACTGGCTACTCCAGCGATAGTTTAATGGTCTTGGACTGGCAGATGACGAATTGCCGGCATTGAGCGGCAAACGGGTCGTCCGACAATTGAGGGTTAGCCCTTCGGGCGTATCTACAACCAGCTGAGGTGGTCGAAAATCCTCCGTAACAACAATTGTATCT
>JAUMBM010000322.1:0-5170 GCA_032115735.1 Saprospiraceae bacterium | reverse complement strand
GCAGATTTTCCCCCTCCTCCGTACAAGGTGGCAACAGCCACCATACTCAAAAACAATAGTATGTGTCGTCTGTGAAACATGTTCTCTCTTGGCTAAAGTCAAACGCTCTCGTGGCTCCAAGGGGGGTGGAGTATGCAAAACCCGTAGATGTGTCGTAAAAAAATAACTCAAAAACGGAATCCTATGCCCGCCTGTATGGCGAGGTTGCGGTGTAGTTCTTCCCGCAGGCTGTACTGTCCGTTGATGCGCTGAACCAGCGATACATGTTGGCTGTTGCGGGTGATATCGCTCAGTCCGTAGTTCAGGCGGCCACTCAAAAACAAGCCCTTGTTCATGAAGAAAGACAGCTCGCCGACCAGCCCGAGGTCTATGCGGTTGAAGAGCGGTTTGTCTTCAGCCGTACTCTCGTAGTAGGCGCCAACGCTGGAGGGAAAGTTGACTGCTTTGTTGCTGAAAAAACGGCTCTCTCCTTCTTTGATGGTGGCTGCCGCCCGGCTGTCGCGCAGGTAGTTCTCGTCAAGAGTGACCGAAAAAGGCGCAATGGAAGACTCTGTAGGCGTAAAGCGCAGGCCCCCGGCACCCTGACTGGTGATGAGGAAACCCATGCTGACACCACCCGAAATTTCTAGCTTACCCAGGCGGAAATAAGCCTGCAGCGGCAGATCAAGGTAGGTATTGATGATGTTGTTGTCAACCCGACGGTTTCCTGCCAGGGTCAGGGTCTCATTGCCCGTGTTGGGGTTGTAAAAAGTAAAATACGAAGGACCGTCGTATACATACTCCGTACCTTTCTGACTGTACATGAGGTCGGCTTTGAGTCCTACCAGATCGGTAAACCCGTAGACGGCGGTAGCGCCTATGCTGAAGCCTGTCAGGGAATTGAATGATTCGACGGACTGACCTCCTGCATCCTGGGCTGTGGGGCCGTCGAAACGGCTGAAGTTGAGCCCGGCTCTGAAGCCTCCTGAAAAGCCCTGAGCAGCAAGCGCCGCAGCGATACCGGTGAAGAAAATGAGTACGAATGCCTTTTTCATTTGTTTGTCACTTTTATGCAAATACCAATGAAGGTTCTTGTAAGCCAAGCTTGGTGCGCGCATGCAGGTTTTTCTCTCCGGGAGTAAAACGTCTTTCCGCGTGTTTTACCTTGCTGCACTCAGGTAGCGCCGGCTATACCTCTTTAAAAACGTAAAACCATGCGAAAAAATGCGTTTTTACCTCCGGCATAAAATCCCGGCTATGCTTTTAACTGACCTGCCGGATCTACAGATCTATATCCAGCCAGACAGGGCAGTGGTCGGAATGCACTACGTCAGGCAATATAGCCGCTCCCTGAAGTTGCGTACGCAGGTTGTCGGTGACAGACTGGTAGTCGATGCGCCAGCCTTTATTGTTTTGGCGTGCATTGGCGCGCATACTCCACCAGCTGTAAGCAACTTTGTCGGGATGCAGGCTGCGGAAAGTATCTACAAAACCACTTTCAAACCAGCGGGTCATCCAGGCACGTTCTTCGGGCAGAAAGCCCGTCGTATTTTTGTTGCGCACAGGGTCGTGAATGTCGATCTTTTCGTGCGCGATGTTGTAGTCCCCAACGACAATCAACTGGCTGCGCGTCTGCCGCAACGCATGGATGTAGGCAAAAAAATAGTCCAAAAATTCCATTTTGATATCCTGCCGCTCTTCCCCGGAAGTGCCGGAAGGGAAGTAGCAGTTGAGCAGCGTCCAGTCACCAAAATCCGTACGCAGCACCCTCCCTTCGCTGTCATAGAGCGCATGGCCACAGCCTGCGACGACTGCATCCGGCTCGCGGCGGGTGAGGGTGAGCACGCCCGAGTAGCCTTTCTTTTCGGCCGTATGCCAGTAGTGGCGATACCCCAGCGCTTCAAATGCACCCATGTCTACCTGCTCTGCCTGTGCCTTGGTTTCCTGTATACACAGAATGTCAATTGACTGCGTAGCCAGCCAGTCGATCAGCCCCTTGCTGATGGCCGAACGTATACCGTTGACATTATAGGAAACAATCTGCATAGTAGTCTGTGCTTAGTTCGCCGCCGCCAGGGCAGGTAATCTACAGGCAAATATAGGACAACATTCTTGGCTGACAGGCATACCGGCCGAAAATTCCGCCTTATTCCTGTTCCTGACGGCCTGTATCTGCCCAAAAGAGGTCGGCAGCGATGGCATCGGCTATGAGTTTGCCTGCCTGGCTGAGGGTGAAAGTCTCGTCAGTAGCCATGAGCACGCTGCCATTGGCGAGCCAGGGGCGAAGCAGTTGCAGAAAATGCCCGGCAAAGGAGGGGTGCAGGGCAGCAATGTCGGACAAGCGGCAGCCCCACTGGGTTCGGAGTCGCGTGAGCACGTACTCGTTGTAGCGGTCTGCCGCGCTGAGCATCTCTTTTTCAAAAAGGCTTCCTTCGCTGCTGTCCGGGGCGTTGTGAAACAGCTCGGGCGCTTCGAGCAATTGCAGGTAGCGCGCATTGTTGGCAACATTCCACTGCCGACTGTATCCGTTGTAGCTATGCGCCGAGGGGCCAATGCCGAGGTAGTGCGCTCCCAGCCAGTAACTGCTGTTGTGGCGGGCGTGCCTGCCCGGCAGCGCAAAATTGCTGATCTCATAATGCTCGTAGCCCGCAGCGGCGGCTGTCTGCATGAGGTACTGAAACTGCCTGCCTGCCTGCTCTTCGTCGACAGCAGGGGCTTTGCCCTGACGCACCCGGTATTCGAGGGCCGTACGGGGCTCAATGGTGAGCGCGTAGCAGGAAAGGTGGGGGAGTTTGTACGCCAGAGCCAGGTCGAGATTGGCAGCCCACTGTGCGTCACTAGTGGTTGGTGAGCCATAGATGAGATCGATGGTGATGTCTTCAAAACCAGCCAAGAGGGCGTTTTCTATGCATTGGCGCGCCTGCAGTGCATTGTGCGCCCGGTTCATATACTGCAGATCTGCCTCACTAAATGATTGTATGCCAATGCTTAGTCTGTTGACTGGTGAGTCTGAGAGCGCAGCCAGCTTTTCAGATGTCAAGTCGTCGGGATTGGCTTCGAGGGTTATCTCAGCGCCGGGGCTGAGGACAAAAAGTTGGTCAATAGCGGTGAAAAGCTGCACCATTTCTGCCGGGCTCAGCAGTGAGGGGGTACCACCACCCAGGTAGATACTGTCGAGCTGCCGGCCGCCGAGATAGTCAGCGCGCCATTGCAGCTCCCTGACCATGGCAGCAACCATAGCGGGCTGCTGCCGCCGGGAGGTGCTAAAATGGAAGTTGCAGTAGTAGCAAGCCTGTTTGCAAAAAGGAAGGTGTATGTATAATCCGGCCATTTTCTTCCGTTATCTTCGCGAAGTGTGTGTCGCTTCGCTGCGTCAATGTAACAAGCCGGGGCGGCTTGTGGTTGTCGCAGCCGGCAGGCTGCACGCCAAACTGCGGTGTTTGTGTGCTGCAGGGGGGCATGACTCAATAGTTAGCCATGGTAACAGGGGGACAATATCGCACAGCAAGTGCGGCGGTCGGTGAGCGGCGCGCCGGCGCACGCTCCTGCCGGCCGGCGTACTTGCTGCGCGGGCTAAGGCTCCTGCCTGTCGCCGCCCTGTGCTTGCTGCTGCTGGCAGCGGCCCGCCTCGGCGGCCAGCCGGCACGGTGGCGGCTGGAGGTGCACAGGCTCGATACCGTCTCCGGCCCGAAAGCCGGCGCAGCAGCGCTGCCGGCAACCTATCCCGACAGCCTGAAGCTGCTACAGTCGCTGAGTGACAGGCTCGGGATACTGCAGGCGGCAGCCTTTCTGGAGGCTTCCTTCGATTCCGTAGTCTGGCATCGAGACACCGTTCATACATGGCTGCATCTGGGGCCGCGCTACAGTTGGCTCTCCCTGACCGCCGAGGGCCTGCCTGCCGACTGGCTGCAGCGGGCGGGGTATAAGGAAAAACACTTCCGTGATGCGCCCGTTGAGTGGGAGGCGTGGCTTAGGCTCAGAGACCGCCTGCTGGCTGTCGCTGCCGACGATGGCTACCCTTTTGTCCGCGTCTGGCTGCAGCCACGCCTCTCCTCGTCGCCCCGGCTGGCGGCGGCGATTCAGCTCGATAAAGGCCCGCTGGTGCGCATGGGCCCGCTGCGACTGCCGGGGGATCCCCCGCTGAAATCTTCCTTCCTCGAAACACATCTCGGGTTGGTGCCCGGGCAGCCCTACCATGCTTCGCGGGTAAGACAGATTGGCAACCGCCTCCGCGAACTTCCCTACGTGGCGCTGGCATCGCCTCCGCAGCTGCTGATTGCCAACAATGAGGCGCGCATAGAGCTGCCGCTCAATGCCCGCCCGGCAAGCCGCTTTGACTTTATCCTCGGCATTTTACCCGACAACCTGCGCCCCGACAGGCTCATCATCAATGGCTTCCTCGAAGGGGAAGTGTACAATACCTTTAAGCGCGGCGAGCGCCTCGCCGCCCGCTTCGAGCAGCCCCGCCCGCTCACGCAGGAGCTGCGGCTCGCGCTGGCATATCCCTACCTGCCTTCACTACCCATTGGTATTGAGTTGTCTATGAATCTATACCGCCAGGACACGCTTTTCATCAACATCGACGGGCGCGTGGGCTTTAGCTACCGACTGCCGGATCAGGGACAGCTGCAACTGATCTTCGACCAACAATCAACCAACCTGCTGCAAACCGACAGTATGGCTATTGCTGCCCGCGGACGCCTGCCGGATACCCTCGACCTGAGCCGCCGCTCGCTGGGGCTGGTCTATACAATGCAGCGGCTCGATTACCGCTTTAATCCCCGCAGCGGCTGGGAAGTAGAGCTGCAGGCGGCTGCAGGCTTTCGCACCATCGAACGCAATGCGCAACTGCTGGCCTACGGCTACGGGCCGCTCTACGACAGCCTGCCCGGCCGCACTGCCCAATACCGCTGGCAGCTGTCGGCTGCAGCTTATCTGCCGCTCGCCCGACAAAGCACCCTCAAGGGGAGCCTGCGCCTCGCTACGCTCTACGCAGCGGGCAAAATCCTGACCAACGAACAATATCGCGTCGGCGGCAACCGATTGTTCCGGGGGTTTGACGAACAGAGTATTTTCACCAGCAGCTATGCTCTGGCAACCGTCGAGTACCGCTTCCTCCTGGGACAAAACAGTTTTTTCTATGCCTTCATCGATCAGGGGGTGTTGTGGGGCGATGGTAGAGACTACCCGA
>JAUMBM010000321.1:0-1722 GCA_032115735.1 Saprospiraceae bacterium | reverse complement strand
TAAAGGTAAACACTTTACACGGCATTTAGTGTTGTGGCGGGGGGCTGTTGCGGCAAAAAAAAGAATGCTCCGGCGGCAGGCCGCTGCGGAGCTTTTTTTACCCGAAAGGCAGCACGCTTGCCGGGGACTTTTGCCTGCGGCAAAAAAGGAGCTCGTGCTGCAGGTTTTGCCGCTGAGGAAGGGGCATAGCCCGGGATCGGCGGGCAAAAAAATCGCGCCAACGCACAAAAAGATTTTGTGCCTGCTGATAAAATGTTGAACGTGCGCTAGGGCGTAAACAGCTCTGCCTGCTGACCTTCGGCCAGCAGGCGGAACGACTGCCGGTGGTGGATGCAGGCACCTGCCGCGGCAATGGCGCGACGGTGGGCAAGCGTAGGGTAGCCTTTGTTTTGGTCCCAGCCGTAGTGGGGAAAAAGGGGGTGCAGTGCCAGCATGTAGGCGTCGCGGGCGGTCTTGGCGAGTATGGAGGCGGCTGCTATAGCGGTATATTTACCGTCGCCTTTGATGATACAATGGTGCGGTACGGAAGGGTAGGGGCGAAAGCGATTGCCGTCGATCAGGAGCAGCTCGGGGCGCTGCGAGAGCTGGTCAATGGCGCGGTGCATGGCCAGAAAGGAGGCCTGCAGGATGTTGATGCGGTCGATTTCGGGCGGATCCACCTGCGCAACGGACCAGCTGATGGCGTGGGTTTCTATGAGCTCGCGGGCAGCAAGGCGCTGCTGCTCACTGAGCTGTTTGGAGTCGTTGAGCAGGGGAATGCTCAGGTCTTTGGGCCAGATGACCGCGGCAGCAAAGACCGGGCCGGCGAGGCAGCCTCTGCCGGCTTCGTCGCAGCCGGCTTCCTGCAGCCGGGGGTCGAAAAAGTTGAGGAGCACTTCTTTCATGGCTTGTATGTGTGCACTACGGCCAATTTTTTTGTCAAAGATACGGCTAAGCCCGTGGATTTTGGCACAGTCCTTGAAAACGAAGACATGGTGACGCAGGGCATTGATCGCTGTTTAGGGCATTTCAGACGTAAAAGAATGCCTGTTGGCAGAGAAATGCATCAGCGGCTGCAATTTTTTCACGTAATTTGAGGTTGATTGTTTGAGCAATCGCGTTGTAAAACTTGTTTTACTTGCAAAGCTTGCATGCAGTAGCCAATCGGGGCTGCCTGCAGGTATATGGCTACTTACATCTACAGAGAAATCAAGAACGAAAATGAAACTATTCAGAGGTCCCATTGTGTATTCCTTCGTGGCGGGGCTGCTGCTGGCAGCCTTCTGGCCGAAGGTCGACCCCAATCAAAAAGAAATGGTGCTGGTGCAGACGGTGCTCAGAGGGCTGGAGCGCTATCACTACAGTCCCCAACGCATCGATGATGAATTTTCTGCCAAAGTGTTCGATCAGTACCTCAAGAATATCGATGGTGCTAAGCGCTTCTTCACCCAGGCGGATATCGATAAGATGAAAGTTCACTATAAAAGCATTGACGAACAGGCGCTGGCAGGGGATTTCACTTTTTTTGATCTCAGCCAGGATTTGCTGAAAGTCAGTATGGAAAAAACCCAGGTCTACTACCGCGAGATGCTGGCCACGCCCTTCAATTTTGAGGGGGCAGAGACGGTAGAGCTCGATGGTGACAAGCGGCAGTGGGCCGCCAATGATGCCGAATTGCGCGACTTCTGGCGCCGCTATCTCCAGTATGAGACGCTCACGCGCTATGTAGAAGAAATGGAGGAA
>JAUMBM010000320.1:0-4330 GCA_032115735.1 Saprospiraceae bacterium | reverse complement strand
TCCCCTTCCTCTACAATCCTGAGTTTTTTGAGCCGGAGAGTGTGGATGCGAACTTTCAGTCGTCCAACTGGCTGGCTTACAATTCTCCGGTCCTGCACATGAAGCGCAACAACGGGCTGGGCTTGCTTGAGATGGGGTATACGCGGACCAATGGTATTGCAGCCAGCGGTCACGGCCAGATCGGTACGGTTTCTTTTGTGGTGGTCGATGACCTTGCAGGTACGCGGCCCGATGAGAAGGAACTCGAGCTGACAGTGGGTGGTGGCACGGGGCTTGCCAGCAATATGGACGGCAGCATGTCACAGGTGGTTATCAAGCCTTTCACGCTCAAACTGCGACTGCAGCCGGAGCCGGAGAGTGAGTTGCTGGCTGATTTGCTGCGACTCTATCCCAATCCGGCAACAGATATGCTTACGCTGCGCCTCAAGGGGGAGGAGCAGATGCAGCAGATTGCTATCTACAGCCTCACGGGGCAGCGGGTGAGCCAGGTGAGCAATATCGCTACCCAACAGGCAGAAATCAATGTGGCTAACCTGCCCGCCGGTATGTATGTGGTCAGCGTAACCACCGGCTCAGGAGTTATCAACCGCAAGGTTGAAATCTTTGGCCGCTAGGGTTCTCCCGGTGGACGATGCCGCGCGGCAGTCGTGCCGCTTACAGGCGTCTTTGCTGCCACTCAACAGTTGTTTACAATTCGTGGAATTATATTCATTGCTTTCGAAAGCCGCCCCTCCCGGGCGGCTTTTTTGCTGAAAGTACTTGTTTCAGCCAGCGCTAATCTTTTTACGTATGACAGCCAATCAACATTCTCAGCAGCATACCTACATCGCCATCATGGCGGGGGGTGTGGGATCTCGCTTCTGGCCTGCCAGCCGGGAGGCCAAGCCTAAGCAGTTTTTAGACATTGCCGGCAATGGCAAAAGTTTGCTCCGCCTCACCTTTGAGCGTTTTCTCCGGCTGGTGCCGGCCTCGCATATTTTTGTGGTGACCAATGAGGGCTATCGGGCACTGGTAAAGGAGCACCTGCCGGAGCTGCAGGACGGACAGATACTCGGGGAGCCTTCGCGTAATAATACGGCGCCTTGTGTCGCTTATACGGCTATGAAGCTTTATCAGCTTGATGCAGAGGCCAATCTGGTGATTGCACCCAGCGATCACCTGATTCAAAATGAAGATATTTTTCTGGACAATATCCGCCACTGCCTCGATTTCACAGCTTCGCAGGAGGCGCTGCTCACCCTCGGGATATCACCCACCCACCCGCATACGGGCTATGGCTACATTGAATATGGCGGGCAAAGTGACAGTCCCGGCATATACGCAGTGAAGCGTTTTGCCGAAAAGCCGCCGGTGGAGCAGGCGCGCGCCTATCTCGCCAGCGGCAATTACTTGTGGAATGCAGGTATTTTCATCTGGCGTGCATCGACCATCCTGGAGGCTTTCCGCCGCTATGCTGCGGATATCTATGAGCAGTTGTCACCAGGCATGTCGGTGATGAACAGCGCCGGGGAGCAGGATTTTATCAATGCACATTATCCGGCTACGCGTTCTATCTCTATCGATTATGCGATCATGGAGCAGGCCGACAATGTGTATACCCTGCCGGCCCAGTTTGGCTGGAGCGATCTGGGGGCCTGGGCAAGCTTGCACGAAGAAGTTGATAAGGATGCTGAGGGAAATGCCCTGCAGGGCGATCAGATTCTGGCGTATGATACCCACAACTGCCTGATCCGCGCACCCAAGGGCAAGATGGTGGTGGCGGGTGGACTCGATGACTTCATAATCGTCGACGAAGGAGACGTGCTGCTGATTTTTCCCAAAAGCCGCGAACAGGAGATTAAGCAGGTGGGGGCGCTGGTACGGGAGCGCTTTGGCACGGATCGTCTCTGAGGGGCTGTGCCGGCAGCAGGATTTCACCCTGACCAGGGTGAAATCCTGCTTGCTGGTTATGAAAATTCATTCCAATTTTTTTCAAAAACCGATTTTTGCAGGTATTTTTTTGATAATTAGCTGAGTGAATATTTTTGATATTAAGTATGATTTTATATTTATATTTATGTTTATCAGTTTGTTGTAGGTTCTGAAATTATCAAAAGTATATTTATGTCTTTTGGGATTAGTTTTTCATGTTAAAACACGCATTGTGTCCGGTGAGGGCTTATTTTTGTTCTGTATAATGCAATTCGATACTTATGACAACACGGTGGTTTCTTGCTTTCCCCCCGAAGTTATGACCACTTACCGATTCAAGTTATCGTTATCAAGTCGAGGCTCCGACAATCACCCCTCTTTTGTGGGTCGCCTACGGCGGTGAACCGGAGGAAAGAGATGGATTCCCCCCCCTTCCAGTCTTTTTCCATCCGGTTTCTTTTTTGAGCGTCTGCCTGTGCTGGCATAAACACAAGCGCGGGCGCTGATTTTTCTCAGGAAAAATCAGCGCCCGCGCTTGTGTTACAGATGCAGCATGGCGGCTTTAGCCGCTATCCGGTGTCCGGACTAGGCAGTTGTTTCCCGGGCCACAGAGCGATATTCACTGGGCGACAGGCCCACTTCCTGTTTGAAAATTCGGTAAAAACTAGAGCGGGAGTTGAAGCCACAGGCGGCATATATTTCATTCCACTGTGACTCATAACGAGGATCCAGCAGCAGTTGCTTGGCATCACGAATGCGGTAGCGATTGATATACGTACTGAAGTTGATGCCCATGACCGAGTTGATGGCCGCTGACACATAGGTTTCGTTGGATCCCACCTGCCGGCTCAGTTCGGCCAGGTTGAGTTCGCTGTTGAGGTAAAGCCGCTCAGTCGCTACTGCGCGGTCGATTTTTTCGAAAAGCTGCCGGTTGCGGAGTTCCTGTACATCCGTAGGCTGCTGGACAGCGGCAGTTGCCTTATTGACCTCTTCCTGTGGGCGGGCACTGCGGTAGAGGTAGCCCATCAGCTTGCGGTTGCGGTTGTACATGATCAGGATGACTATCAATGCTCCCAGCGCCAGTATGATCACAAACACCAGCCACTGTATTTGCTGCCGCCGCAGCCGCAGGCGCGTTTCCTGCTGCTCGAGCAGGTTGTGTAGCTGATCGAAATCGTAGAGCAGGCGCAACTCCTGCATGATAGTATTCTGCTCGAGGGCACGCGAACGCTGCGACCACTGCATATAGGCTACCCGGTACTTCTCGATGAGCTCGTGATTGTTCATCTTGCCCGCTACGATAATCATTTCAAACAAGGTCATGCCTTCGTAGGGTTGCTGCTGAAGTTTTCTGGCCATGCGCAGGGTTTCTTCATATTTTCGGAGCGACAGGTTAAAGTCGCCCTTGAGCTCATAAGCTTTGGCGATGTTGAACAGCAGTATGGTCTCCAGGTGTCCCATGTCTCGTTTACGCGCCTGAGCAAGGCTGGAAGCGAAGAGTGCTTCTGCCTGCTGCTGCCGGTCGGTGAGCAGAAAGATGAGCCCAAGATTGCTTTGACTGCGGAGCAGTCCGTACCAGTTTTCCTGCCGTTCGTACAGCTCTATGCTGCGCTGGGTATAGAGTTCAGCCAGGAGGTAATCAATTTTTTCCATGTAGAGGCTGCCCAGGTTCTGGTAGGTGATGGCCACATCTGTACTGTCACCGGCGGCAGCAAAAACGCTGAGGGACTCTTTGAGGCGTTGTTCTACCTCGTCAAAATTTACCTGCTGTTGTATGTACAACTCGGCGATGTTGAGCCATGATTTGGCGATATCGACCTTATCGCCTTTGGCTTCGGACAGCTTGAGTGAGTTGAGGTAGGCTTCCAGCGCATTTGGAAAATCACCCTGCAGGGCATAGTTAACGCCCAGGTTGTTCCAGCATTTTTCCTGTATGTACGCGCTTTTTTGGCCGAAGGAGGTCTCCAGTGCGCGTCGGTAGTATTGGTTGGAGAGGAAGGGGCGTGAAAAGTAGTAGTTGACAACGCCGAGGTAGTAGTAGGACTGCGCAATCAGCGAGTCATTGTTGGATTCAACCGCTTCGAGGTGGAATTGTCGTGCTCTTTCTTCAGCTTTTTCCAGTTGCTTGGGCAGCAGTGAAAGGATGGGGTCGACGTTGTCGGCAAAAAGCGATAAGCTCACCAGAGAACAGCACAGGAGGAGGATGCTGCGGGCAGCGGGGAAGCTGCCGCTTGGTCTAATGCTAAGCGCTTGCGGGTGTAATAGAGATGAAGTTTGCCCCTTGTGTGTCATGTGAGTCAAATTTCCAGACCAGTATATGATGATAAGGGGGGAGTAGAGTACAAATATACGTAGTTTGGCTCATTTTTGCGGCTTTCGCCGCAAAAATGAGCCTCTTTTTGCTTTGATTTGGCTGCTG
>JAUMBM010000319.1:0-3230 GCA_032115735.1 Saprospiraceae bacterium | reverse complement strand
AAAATCGACCCCCTTGAGGCCATACCCGCTAAATCCTCTGAAATACGTATGCTGGTCATACCTGCGAACCAGCCAGTCGGAAGGAAAGTGAAAGCGCATGCCGCTCTCACTAAAAACGACAGGCGGATGACCATCGGGATGTCTCCCTACCATTCCATACCGGGATATACCCGCTGCATCCACTGCAAATCGGCCAGAAGATAGCCGAGGTGCTCGCTGTGTATACCCTGCTTACCACCCCGCTGCATCCAGGGGTTGTCCGGCACCTGAAGCGTAGCTTCACCAATTACAGCGAGCCTGCGCGCCGATACCTGTTCGGCCAATGCATGCAAATCAGGTCCCCAGCCAGCCTCGGCAGCTGCCACATCCAGTGCGTCTGCCTGCAGGGCTTCTCCTCCGTACATCCACAGATCCTCAAGCGCTGTCTGCATCTTCTGGTGGCTGAGCTCTGTACCATCCCCCAGACGTATCATCCACTCGCCGGAGAAGCGCAGATGATAAGCGACTTCTTTGAGAGACTTGGCTGCAATAGCCCGGATACGCTCATCCGTGCTGTGGCGACTGAGCGCTTCGAGTTGTGCGTAATGGAAAGAATCGAAAAGAAACTGTCGGACAATAGTATACGCCCAGTCTTCATTGGGCTGCTCGACGAGCAGCAGATTGCGGAAATCACCCACGTCGCGGAGCATAGCCAGCGAGTCTTCATCACGCCCCTGTCCCTCTATGTCTGCTGCCAGCGTAAGCCAGGCACGAGCCTGGCCGATCAGGTCCAGCGCAATGTTGGTGATGGCGATATCCTGCTCCAGGACAGGACCATGGCCACACCATTCGCCCAGACGCTGGCCGAGGATCAGGGAATTGTCCCCTATTCGCAGTAAATATTCAACCTGTTGCGCTGTTGTCATAGCCACTTAGCTTACATATGCTTGATCCCGTCGGGCAGAGTATAAAAAGTGGGGTGGCGGTAGACCTTATCATTGGCTGGATCGAAAAGCGATTCATTTTGGTCAGGACTGGAAGCAGTGATGTGTCGGCTTTCCACCACCCAAATACTAATTCCTTCATTGCGGCGCGTGTACACGTCGCGGGCATTTTCGATGGCCATGGCAGCATCTGCAGCATGCAGGCTGCCTACATGTTTATGGCTAAGGCCGTTTTTTGCCCTTATAAACACTTCCCACAATGGCCATTCCTTATTCATATACAACCAGATTAAGCTACTTGAACGGATTGACGGTCACTCTCGCGTTGCTGCCTTTTTTCGGCATACGCCAAAGCAGCTTCACGCACCCAGGCACCTTCCTCATGCGCTTTTACACGAGCCTTGATGCGCTGGCGATTGCAAGGACCATTACCCTTTAGAATTTCATTAAATTCTTCCCAGTTGATAGGGCTGAAATCGTAGTGCTGGCGCTCCTCATTCCATCGAAGATTGGGGTCGGGCACTGTTAGTCCGATGAGTTCTGCCTGCGGCACTGTGATGTCGACAAACCGCTGCCGAAGCTCATCATTGGTGAAGCGCTTGATACGCCAGGCCATGCTCTGTGCCGTGTGAGGGCTGTCCTGATCACTGGGACCAAACATCATCAAGGATGGATGCCACCACCTGTTGAAAGCATCTTGCGCCATTTTTTTCTGTGCCTCCGTTCCCCGTGCGAGCGTGAGCATGATCTCATACCCCTGACGCTGGTGGAAACTTTCCTCCTTGCAAATGCGTACCATCGCACGGGCGTACGGCCCGTAAGAAGTGCGGCACAAAGGCACCTGATTCATGATGGCAGCACCATCGACCAGCCAGCCAATAGCGCCCATATCTGCCCAGCTAAGGGTCGGATAATTGAATATGCTGCTGTACTTGGCTTTACCGGTGTGCAACTGCTCAAGCAGCTCCTCGCGATCGATGCCCAGCGTTTCGCATGCGCTGTAAAGATACAGCCCATGCCCTGCCTCATCCTGCACCTTGGCCAGCAAGGCCAGCTTCCTGCGAAGATTGGGAGCGCGGGTAATCCAATTGCCTTCAGGTAGCATACCTACAATCTCTGAATGGGCATGCTGTGATATTTGCCTGATAAGAGTGCGCCGGTAAGCTTCCGGCATCCAGTCCTTTGGCTCAATCTTTTCATCGGCGTCGATGCGCGCCTGAAAGGCTAGTGCCCGCAACTGCTCATGGTCTGCCATATATTCGAATCATTTTACTACTCGTACAAAGGTAAAGGAATAACCGATGCGAACGAACGTTTGTTCATTTTTTTCAATAAAAAAGGACACCGTACAGCCTTTGGGGGCAGGAGCTGCCCCCAAAGGCTGTACGCGCCGGCGGGGGCGTTTTGATTTTTTTGAAAAAAATCAAAATGCCCCCGCGGTAGCAGCTAGCGCCCCGGCGCTTTGATGCTGCGCTGCCAGAGTTCGGTACCGGCAGCGTCAAACACCTGTATCAGCATTTCGCGGGCGGTGCGCGGGCCACTGAAGGTAAGCATACCGAAGTTGCGCTGCGTGACCAGCGTTCCTTCAACGCGATTGTCATTGACTTCTCTGACGTTGGAAGCCGGACCCGAGGTAAGCGGAGAAACGGTCAGATCATACACGATGTTGCCGGCAGCATTCGTGTACTGGCTCAGCTCTGTGTGGTGTCTGTCACCTGTGAGAAAGACGACCCCTTTGATGTTTTCTTCTTCGATCCGCCTGAGCAGCCACTCGCGCTCTTCGGGACATACATTTGCATAGGTCTCAAATACTTTGGCGGTATTGAGCACCTGTCCTCCGATAGCTACCAGCTTAAAGGGCGCCTGGCTGGCTGCCAGCGCATCGATCAGCCACTCCCGCTGTGTCTCGCCCATGACCGTACAATCGCCGGTTTTGCGGTCGTTGGGTGCCCGGTGGTAGCGGTCGTCTAACAGGAAAAAGTGCATATCGTTGTGTTCAAACCAGGAGGTGATACCCTTCTCGCCGTTGACGCCAAAGGTCGGATTTCCCCAAAAGAGCCGGAAAGCTTCCAGAGCGACATCTTTGTGAACAAAGCTGCGATCGCTGTCATTGGGGCCAAAATCGTGATCATCCCAGATGGCATAATGATGCGTGCTGGCCAGCAGCGGCTGCAATTCAGCAGTTGCGCGGGCATGCGTGTTGCGGTGCATGATGCCTGTACGGCTGTAAAAATCACCCTCCCGCAGGTAGATATTATCGCCCAACCACAGCATCAGATCTGGCCGGCGGTTGTAGATGGACTGAAA
>JAUMBM010000318.1:0-2036 GCA_032115735.1 Saprospiraceae bacterium | reverse complement strand
AGCGGAAACTGCCAAAGCCGCAGGAAGGTATCTCTGCCAATAGTTTCCTGCCGGACGGCGCTGAAATGCCGTCCGTCGGGCATCATGCGGGGCGAATACTCTCCCTCCTCAGTACGGGTAACCCTGGTTTTGACCCGGCGATCCAGATTGAAAGCATACAGATCAGGCTGCCCCTGCCCTGCGGGCTGCACAGCCATATACAGCTCGCTGCTGCTTATAAAAAAAGGCTGGTTGTTGTAACCCTTGGCATTGAAGGCCGTAAGGTAGCGTGGCTGGCTAAGCTCAAATTTGCCTTCCGTCGTTAGTTTCCAGTTGAAAACATATACATTTGAAGGTGGCAGCTGTGCCCGGAGGCTATGGGACAACAGGGCCGAAAGCAGGAATAAAAAGGTGATGTGGCGCATATCAGATTCTTATTTGTGAACAAATATAGACAAAACCAACCATTTGCCAGCTTTGTCACCCCCAAGCTCCAGCAAAAAGCTTTGCATCCGGTATCTGTAAAGCTGACTGTTATTTCAGTCTTTTCTCTTTTTGTCGTAAAGGCAGCAGTGCATCTACCAAATAAGTACCTATTTTTGAAAGAAAAAACTTTCCATGAAGCAATGGCTCAGTATGCTGGTAGCGGTCTGCTTTTTGCACGCCCTTACTGCCCAGATTTCACTTAACCTCAGGCTCGTTGCGGGCGGCTTTACCCGCCCCGTCGACATCGCCCATGCCGGCGATGACCGCCTGTTTATCGTTGAGCAACGAGGATTCATCAAGATTATCAACGCAACAGGCCAGGTTCTACCCACACCCTTTCTGGACATTGACGCCCGCGTCAATTCGGGTGCCAATGAGCGGGGACTGCTGGGGCTGGCCTTTCACCCTGACTACAGCAACAATGGTTACTTTTTTGTCAACTATACCAACAACTCAGGCCATACCGTAATCGCCCGCTACAGTGTTAATCCTGCTAACCCCAATCTGGCACTTGTTGACAGTGAGCTGATTATAATGACCATAACCCAGCCTTTCAGCAACCATAACGGTGGCGATCTCAATTTTGGTGCCGACGGCTACCTGTATATCGGTATGGGCGATGGCGGATCGGGCGGCGATCCGCAGAATTATTCCCAAAACAGGCAATCGCTGCTTGGTAAAATGCTGCGCATTGACGTTGACAATGGCAGTCCCTACAGCGTGCCGCCCTCCAACCCTTTTGTAAACATTGCCGGAACCCGGCCCGAAATTTGGGCCATCGGCCTGCGCAACCCATGGCGTTTCAGCTTTGACCGTGAGACCCAGGATCTATGGATTGCTGATGTAGGACAGAATGCCTGGGAGGAAGTCCACTTCCGTCCCGCTTCATTGGCGGGCGGTGAAAACTACGGCTGGCGATGCTATGAGGGCAGTGCCACCTACAATACCAACGGATGTACCGGCGCTTCCGGCTATATTGCCCCCATACGTACATACCCCAATCCTGCTGAAGGTTGCTCAGTCACCGGCGGTTTCGTGTACCGGGGTGAAGATTATCCCGGTCTGTGGGGTCGTTACCTATACACAGACTACTGCAGCGGCAGAATATGGTCGCTTCGGCCCAACGGTCAAGGAGGCTGGATTAACGAGCTGTTGCTGCAAGGTGCCACCAATCAATACAGCACTTTTGGCGAAGATCAAAGTGGAGAGCTCTATCTCGCCAGTCTGGGAAGCGGACAAATATGGCAACTCACTGACCGCTGTGCACAGCTGGATATATCTGCTCAGGTAAGTCCGGAAACCTGCCCGGGCTCCCTCGACGGCATCATTGACCTCAATATGCTGGGTGGCCAGCCCCCCTTTCAGTTTGCATGGTCTAATAATACTACTGCCGACAGCCTCAACATCTATCTGGGCCCGGGCAGCTACAGCCTCACCGTCACCGATGCGCTGGGTTGCCGCCTGGAAAGAAGCTTTGTAGTCCCCCCCAGCCAGGTGGCCCCGCCACCTGCCATAGCCGCTGAAGGCAACCTGCTCAGCATCCCCGATACTTTTGACTCCTACCAATGGTA
>JAUMBM010000317.1:0-3860 GCA_032115735.1 Saprospiraceae bacterium | reverse complement strand
ACGCGATCGTCGTATAAACGCGGCTGCATAGGCACCTCCGGCAGTTGGATAAACGACTGAACCATCTCAACAGAAAGTGTCTGGGTGAGCTCATTATCCGGCAGTTTGGTACCGGAAAACGTAAGTATATGGCGGATATTGGTATTCTCAGGAAAGCTCTGTACTTCTGTAATCAATGAGCGTTCTTTATCAAGCGACCTGATTTTGAATTGCTCGCGCTCCTGCTCCGTAAGCGGGCCAATCATGGGGACATCCGTCGTAAACAACTTGCTGACTTCAAAAACGAGTCCGCTGCTGTCTTTGGAGAGCGCTGCCAGGTCGAACGTCATTACAACCGGCTCAAAATTATTGTTGCGCACAGACTGGTAGATTGGCAGTTCTTCACTGGCAACACTGTTGTACGAAACTGAGCGCAGCAAAATCTTATTGCCCTCCCGTTCCCAGCGGATAACCTGCTGTGGACGCGCATGTATGCCCGCTCCTCCGAAATTGAGGTTGCGCACATAACCCGAAATCACGCTTACTACCAGAATTTCTTTTTCCAGCAACGACAGCGGGAGCTCGAAATAACATTTCCCGTCTACTTGATGGACAGTAAACAAACCCTTGTAGGAAACCGCTGATTCTGTGATCACCTCAGCGTATGATTTCATACCGGATCTCGTAGTTTTTCCTTCACCTTCTGGCTTTTCCTGAGCGTACAGCCCCAGCGTACATAAGAGTGCAAGGAGTAGTATCGATATTTTTTTCATCTTATCTGGTTAAAAATTTGCAAAGAATTAAAAACACAAAAGTGCTAACAAACTTACTATTTTCAATACAATGTTTGGTAATTAAGTATATCAATTGTGCAATAAACGATGTAAAAAAAACGGCAGGCGTGGAGCGCCTGCCGTTTTGTGAGAAATAAAAAACTTATTCATCTGTATCTGCCGTTGGAGAGCCGTCAAACATGAGCCAGGCTTTCAGGAAGCCGTCGATATCTCCATCAAGGACGGCATCCGTTTGACCTGTCTGATGCCCCGTGCGATGATCCTTGACCCGCCGGTCATCCAACACATAGGATCTTATCTGGGAACCCCATTCGATTTTTGTTTTTGACGCTTCTATCTCCCCTTTTTCTTTGAGCTGCTCTGCCAATTTTTTCTCAAACAACCTGGACTTAAGCATCTGTATAGCTTTTTCCCGGTTTTGATGCTGGGAGCGCTCCTGCTGACATTCGACGACGATACCAGAGGGCAAGTGTCGTACCCGGACAGCTGATTCTGTTTTATTGACGTGCTGTCCCCCGGCGCCACTTGACCTGAAAGTATCCCATTCTAAATCAGCCGGATTTACCTCCACTTCAATTCGTTCATCTACCCTTGGATGAACGAATACCGAAGCAAAAGATGTTTGTCGCTTGCCCTGGGCATTGAACGGACTGATGCGCACGAGTCGGTGAACCCCGTTTTCCCCTTTTAGCCAGCCATAGACAAAATCACCTTCAATTTCGATTTCTGCTGACTTGATACCAGCCACATCTCCATCTACGCGATTGAGCTCTGTGACTTTAAAGTTATTGCGTTCACCCCAGCGTTTGAACATGCGCAGCAGCATTTCAGCCCAATCACAGGCCTCCGTACCGCCGGCACCAGCATTGATTTCGAGGATAACCCCCAGCTCATCTTCTTGTCTGTTGAGCGTGGAGCGGAACTCCATCTGGTCGATGATCACGACTGCTGCCTGGTACTTAAATTCTACCTCTTCTTCTGTTGCTTCTCCTTCACGCTGAAAATCATACAGTATTTCCAGATCATCGATTTCACGGCTTACGGCCATGAATTCTTCGATCCAGCGTTTATGACTTTTAAGCGTTTTTAGTGTGCTCTCCGCCTGCTGAGGGTTGGACCAAAAGTCCGGATTGAGCGTTTGCTGCTCGAGGTCTTCAATTTGTTGTAGTCGGTTATCGACGTCAAAGATACCTCCTCAAAACGCCCAGACGGGTTTGCAGGTTCTTAAATTGCTCGATAGTCATAGAATGTAATTTATTTGGTTTTATAAATGGCTGCTTCCGCACAATTGTATTGCGCGGAAGCAGTTGCCTGTAAAATCGATATCTTACTGCAGTTCAACATAGAATACCAGCTCCGCATTTTCCGGGATTACCGGCGGGCTGCCGGCTTCTCCGTAGCCGAGGCTGGCAGGAATGATGAGCGTAGCCTTTCCGCCGGGCTTCAGCAGAGCAATACCCTCATCCCAGCCTTTGATCACCTGACCAACCCCCAACGGGAATTCGATTGGTTGACCTCTCTCATAGGACTGGTCAAAAATATTACCATCCTTCAGCATGCCTATGTAGTGGACAGACACGGACTCCCCTGACTTAGGATTAGCGCCACTCCCCGCTTCATGCAGGATATACTTCAGTCCGGAAGCAGTTGACTTCACCTCCTGCGCGTTAGAACCTGCATAGTACTGCTCGCGTACATTCTGAGCAAATGCTACTTTTTCCTCTGCAACTGCCATCATCTTTTTAGATTCCTCCTCTTGCTGGCGGCGATAGTCTTCTTCTTTCAAGATATCGACTACGACCAGATCATAGTATATTTCTTTCACATCCGCCAAGGCTGGTGGCTTCTGATCTGCGGGAATAGTATCCATCCGATAGGCGATGGTCACGCTGTCGCCTTTCGCCAGTACGCTCAACACGTCGTAAATCATCTTCTGCAGCTCGTTCTGGTACATGGATTTTTCCTCCTCGGTCTTGGGCACCTGGAAAGAAGGAGCAGGACCACCCTGTTCGCGTGTCTGCATGATCGTACTGTCGGCTGTACGCACGGTGAGGTGGAAGAGAACATAGTCGCCCTTTTCAGGCTTAGCTCCTTTTGTATTTACGTGATGCGTGAACACATAACCCAGCGGCGACTTGGACTCCTTGCCCTTGCAGCCGGCAAACGCGATGGCTGCCAAGAGGCTGCCAAGAATGACAAAATGGCGCATAAAATGCAGGTAATTAAATTGTTAAATAATTATCGAGTAAGTACTTCCCGATAAGCAGGCAGTACTTCTTTAAAACGCTTAATGGTTGCTGCCAGGCCGTGAAAACTAGCTCCGCCGGCAGCATTTTTGTGGCCCCCGCCTCTGAAGTGCTTACGGGCGATATCCTGTACATCGATATCTCCCTTAGAGCGTATACTCAGCTTGACGATGGTTGGCTGTTCATGGATGAAAGCTGCCACCCGTACCTGCTGCAGCTTGAGCAGGTAATTGACAATACCCTCAGTATCCCCCCGCTTGATGTCGTAAGTGGTATAATCCTCTTTGGTCAGATAAATGATGCCCGTATGAAACTCCTCGAGAATTTCCATGCGATTGTACAGACAATGACCCAGCAGCCGCAGCTGCTTTTCGGTCATATTGTTGTGTATCAAATCTTGTAGCCGGTAGTCATCAACTCCGCGCTCGACCAGATCAGCGACAATACGGTACAATTTGGGAGACGTACTGTACCGAAAAGAACCTGTATCTGTGACGATACCTGTAAACAAACAATCGCCCACCAGCGGTCGGAGCAGTCCCGTATCACCCATGTCAATGATGAAATCGTACACCATCTCACAGGTGGAGCTGGCCGTGGTGTCACTCAGCACATAATCGGCAAAAGGTTCCGGGAAAAGATGATGATCAATCATCACCTTGGGGGCTTTTGATACTGCCACCAACTCCCCTACCTTATCAATTCGGTCCAGCGAATTGAAATCCAGGCAGAAAATGAGGCCTGCCTGCTCGACGGCCTGCTTTACCAGTTCGGGATCAGCATCATACACCAGCATCTGCTCAATCTGCGGAATCCACGACAGGAAATCGGGATAATCCGA
>JAUMBM010000316.1:0-3338 GCA_032115735.1 Saprospiraceae bacterium | reverse complement strand
TGGGCGCCCAGGCATCGAGCAAAGCCAACATCTGCCCGGCTTCAGCCGGCAGGCCGGGACCGGGCGACAGCAGGATTTTATTGAAAGGCGCAGCGTCTGCTACCTGCAGTTGGTCATTTTTGACCACGACCACCTCTGCGTTCGGTTTCTCCTCGCGGAGCAACTGTACGAGGTTGTACACAAAAGAATCATAATTGTCAATCACCAGAATTTTCATCCACACCGAGCTTGTGAGCAGCAAGATTGCCTGAAAGCGCATTGTTCCGTCTATGAACACACGAAGCAAAAAATGGTTTTTTGTTCACAAAATTGTTTGTTTTTAAATTTTATAAAAAAAATAATGTAAAACAGAAGCGAGTCACAAATAACGATTATCTTTGGTCAGTACACCAAACTACAGAGGCCTATGGAACCAACAAAAGATAAGCCAGCCGGTCCGCCCCTCGGATCCAATTTTTCCGGCCGCAATCTGTGGTTGTGGATATTTATTATCGTTGTCATCAATGCCCTGTTACTGCGTCGGTATTACACGACGGATGAACAGCCGGTGAGCGTGCCGTATACGTTGTTTCGCACCGAGGTAAGCAATGGCAATGTCAAGTCAGTGCAGGTCAAAGGTGAGCAGATTAGCGGGAGCTTTGAGCGGGCGGTGGCCTATGTGGCCCGGGACGGAGAGAAAAAGAACAAATCCGATACCCTTAGCGTCACTGCTTTTACGACCATTACACCGACTTTTGCAGCTGAGGAGTTGGGAGCGTTGCTGTCAGCCAAAGAGGTAGCTATTGAGGTAGCCCCTATGGAGGAGGAAGGCAGCACACTATGGTCGTTATTGCTGTACATTGGTCCGCTGGCGCTGCTGGTACTTTTCTATTGGTGGCTGTTTCGCCGATCCCAGACGGGTGGCGGCGGTATGGGGGGGCTTTCGGGCATCGGGCAGAGCCGGGCCAAGCGCTTCGACAAGGATACGGCCCAGCCGGTGACCTTCGAGGATGTGGCGGGTATTGATGAAGCGGAAAACGAGCTGGTAGAGATAGTCGATTTTTTAAAAGATCCACAGAAATACACGCGTTTGGGTGCTTATGCGCCCAAAGGCGTACTGTTGATTGGTGCACCGGGTACCGGCAAAACGCTGTTGGCGCGGGCCATTGCCGGTGAAGCAGGTGTTCCCTTCTTTTCGATGAGCGCTTCCGAATTTATTGAGATGATTGTGGGGGTAGGGGCTGCGCGGGTACGCGACTTGTTCCGGCAAGCACGTGAGCAGGCGCCTGCCATTATTTTTATTGACGAGATTGACTCCATTGGCCGCTCGCGCGGCCAGTACGCTTTTGGCGGAGCGGCCGAGCAGGAGCAGACACTCAACCAGATTCTGTCGGAGATGGATGGTTTTTCGAGTAAGGAGGGCATCATTGTGCTGGCGGCGACCAATCAGCCGGACGTGCTCGATAAAGCACTGCTGCGCCCCGGGCGCTTCGATCGTCGCATCATCGTCAATTTGCCGGATAAAAAGGGCCGGGAGGCAATTTTGAAGGTACACACGCGCTCGGTACCGCTGGACGGTGCCGTGGTGCTGCTTGACATAGCTGCCATCACGCCGGGCTTTTCGGGTGCCGACCTCAAAAATCTGGTCAACGAGGCTGCCTTACTGGCGGCCCGCAAGCAGCGGGAAGCGGTAGAGCAGCAGGATTTTGTCGATGCGCTTGAAAAGATTGTACTGGGTCCTGAGCGGCCTTTGTTGCTGGGAGAGGAGGATCGCCGCCGCATTGCTTACCACGAGAGCGGGCACGCGATCCTGGGGATGGTCGTCAAAGGTGCGGATCCGGTACAGCGGGTGAGCATCGTTCCCAGAGGACAGGCGCTGGGGGTCACTTACCAGCGCCCCGACAGTGACCGCTACAATTATCCGGAAGACTACTTGCGCGGACGCATCGTCAGCATTCTGGGTGGCCGTTGCGCGGAAGAAATTGTGTATGGTGATAAAACGACAGGAGCCGAAAATGATATAGAACAAGCGACGCAGCTGGCGCGCAATATGGTCACTCGTTGGGGGATGAGTCCCCGCCTCGGGATGATTGAACTGGCTCCGCGACAGAATCCCTTCCTGAGTCGCGGCTATGAGGGATATGCGGGTGATAAGCCCTTCAGTGAAAAGACGGCGGAGGTTATCGATGAGGAGGTGAGCCGCATTCTCTCGGAGGCACATGCGGAGGCATTGCGGCTGTTGCAGTTGCATCGGCCGGCACTGGATGCGCTGGCAGAAGCTTTGATACAGCAGGAAACGCTGGACGAAGAAGATATTGTAATGGTTACGGGCATTGCAAGACAGTGAGGAACTTGTGCAGTGTAGGCCTGGACGGGCACAGCGGGTAGGAGGAGTTTTGTAGTGTCTGACTTCCTGTTGTAGGAAAACTTGTACAGTGCAGGCTCGGACGGGTAGGACAAGTCTTGTAGTTTCGGGCAGACTTCTGCCCGGTTGGGCACAGGCTGACACAGCGGAGGGCAAACGCACCCTGAGGGGATTTTCAGAAGATCAAAAAATCACAGATACAAGCAAGTGACAGTTGTTGAGCACAGGAATGCTTTGGTACCTGCGGAAGCTTGGTTTGCCGCACAAGGATGGACTGTTTTTTCCTTTCAGCGCAGCAGTTGGTGTGCCTGGCTGGAGGGAGCCTCGGGCATCATCCACGCGCCGACAGGCAGCGGCAAAACCTATGCTGCTTTTTTGGGCGTAGCCCTGCAAGCGCTACAGGCGCCGGCGGCAGCCAAGGGGCTGCAGCTGCTGTGGATAACCCCTGTCCGTGCGCTTGCGCGTGAAATTACCGACAGCTGCCAGCGGGCAGTGGAGGGACTTGGGCTTGCGTGGCGGGTTGAAATGCGCACTGGGGATACGCCGGCGGCGGCCCGCAGCCGCCAAAAAACCAAGCCACCGCAGGTACTCGTGACCACACCTGAAAGCCTGCAGCTGCTTTTTTGCCAGCCAAATCAGGCTGATTACTTTGCCGAACTGCGTGGGATTGTATGTGACGAATGGCACGAATTGGTGGGATCCAAGCGGGGGGTGCTTATGGAGCTGGCGCTTATGCAGCTGCGGCGGCTTCGTCCCGGCCTGCAGACCTGGGCAATTTCGGCAACGATAGGCAATCCTGAGCTGGCACTGCAACTGCTGGCAGGTAGTGAGGCGGCAGCGAAGGCCTATCGCATCATTCGGGCACCGACGGATAAGCGCTATGAATTGGTCACGCTTATCCCGCCCACCATGGCCCGTTTTCCGTGGCGGGGTCACCTGGGGCTTCATATGATCGATCAGCTGCTGCCTGTGCTGGCGGGCAGCCGTTCGAGCC
>JAUMBM010000315.1:0-2213 GCA_032115735.1 Saprospiraceae bacterium | reverse complement strand
GGCCTGGCGCTGCTGGTATGGCCCTACGCCATGCAGTCACCTGTCAAACATACGCTGGAAGCGCTGGAAGTTTTCTCCAACTACAGCGTGCGCATCTCCGTGCTCTTTGGCGGGGACACCCTCTTTTCTGATGCCATCCCCCGCAGCTATCCGCTGGTATGGATGGGCATCACGATTGCGCTGCCGGTGCTGGCCGGCATTGCGGCGGCGCTGTTCCTCAGCTTCCGGCTGGCGGCACAGTTTTCGCCCGCAGCCGTGGGTCTGCTGTGGTTTGCCGCCATCTTCCCGCTGGCCTACCTTACGTACAAAGACAGTGCCCTGTACGACGGCTGGCGGCAGCTGCTTTTCCTCTACCCCAGCCTGCTGCTGCTGGCAGCCCTTGGCTGGGAGTCGCTGGTGCGCTACAAAGCCGCCTGGCAATGGGGCTTTGCGGGCTTGCTCCTGCTGCTGCAGGCCGATGCTATGGCCTTTTCGGTCAAATATCCGGGTTATTCCTATGTGTATTTCAATCCGCTGCAGGGCGGCGTGAAAGGTGCCCACGGCTACTACGAAACCGATTACTGGGGTGTGAGCACGCGCGATGCAGTGCGGTGGATGGAAAAGCAGGGCGTACTGCATGCCGGCATGGACAGCCTTACCATTGCTACCAACTTCCCTTACAACCTCAAGTGGGAGCTTGGCACAGATTATAAGGACAAGGTAAAAGTACAGTACGTGCGCTTCAATGCCCGCTATTCGGAGGACTGGAAATACGGCATCTTCACCAACCGGTTTATCCGGGGGCCGCAGCTGCGTGCCGGCAAGTGGCCCAACAGCAAGGCTGTGCATGTGGTCGAAGCCGGCGGAGCGCCGCTGACGGTCATCGAAAAAAACCAGACCAATGATGCCTACATGGGTGAAAAAGCCATGAAAGAAAACAGGCTGGAGATTGCCCTGCCGTATTTCGAGAGCGAGGTGACCCTGCATCCCGACAACGAGCTCGCCTGGATGAACATAGCCTCCATCTACGCCAATACGGCCCAGCCCGACGAGGCTATGAAAGCTACGGAGACGGCCCTCGCACTGGCACCCGAAAATGAGACGGCACTCTATATGCAGGGGCATATCCACCTGATGAAAGCCAACCTTCGCGCCTCCGAAGAAAGCTTCCAGCACCTGCTGCGCGTCAATCCCGAAAATTCGACCGCCTACTTTTATCTCGCAGAAATCAGCCGGCAGAATAAGAGCAACCGACAGGCACTGCGCTATTTGGAAAAGGCGCTCACGTACAATCCACAGCTAAAAAATGCCTACATCATGGCATCACAGATATACGAAGCGGAAGGAGATTTCGAAAATGCCGCCAAGTACAAGCAGTATGCTGAGCAGTTATGATGACTGCCGGCAGCTCACGACTCAGGCGCTTTTTTGATCCACTAAGCACAAAAAACATTGAATTACAAGCTTTTATTTCCCTCTTACCGCAACCGGTATCTGTTTATAAGGCGGGAGCTCAAGCGCTGGCAGCCGGCTGAGCGCTGGCGCGAAGGGCTCAACCTGGGTACGGGTGAGGGCGACTATGACGCTATGATTGCGCGCCACTGTCAGCAACTGACAGCCTGTGATATCAATGCTGAAGACGTTGAATTTGCTGCCCGCCTCAATGCCGATATCGACAACCTGCGCTACCAGGTAGCCGACGCGCTGGCGCTGGATTTTGCCGACCGGCAGTTTGACCTCATCGTTTCGGTGGATGTACTCGAGCATGTGGGGCAACCCGAGCGCATGGTGCAGGAAATCAGCCGGGTGCTGAAGCCCGGCGGCATGGCCTTCCTGTCTTTCCCCAACCTCCACTATCCGGTCACCTACGACCCTGTCAACCGACTGCTGGGCAAGCCTCAGCAGCCCGTGCTGCAGCAGGGTGCCTATGCTTTCGGCCACGACTACCTCATAGACCCGGCCGATTTCCGGCAGTGGGCAGACAGGTACGGCCTCAGCCTGGTCGAGGAGCTGCCCGTCAGCGGTTATCTGGCCGGACTGGCAGAAATGTACTGGACGGGTATTGTGCAGCGGTGGTTCAAAGCCAACGCCACCAACCTGCGCAAACAGTCGTCGCCGAGGAGTTTTGTGATGCGCCCTTCGCGCGCAGAGCCCTGGCTCTGCCGGCTGACCGATGCCTTTTTGTGGCTCGACAGGCGGCTGGGCGGCCTGCAGCGGCATAGTATTGGCAGGGG
>JAUMBM010000314.1:0-5141 GCA_032115735.1 Saprospiraceae bacterium | reverse complement strand
GGAGAGAAGCGGAAAAAAACGGAGCAAAGGCGATAAATTCTTTGGGTGCAGGCGATCGACGGTCTCTGTGGTACATTTCCTGCAACAAAGATGCCGAATAGGTATAGCTGAACTGGTAATCGTACAGGAGGTAGGGGTAATTTTTGAAATTACTTAGCTCAGTGGGAGACGTAGAGAGCAGGGCATCAAAGGGTACGTAGCCCAGGATGCCATCTGGTATGATGACAAGCCTGTCGGGCAGCCGGGCAGCTACCGGTGCGATCAGGAGCCGGAAGAGCTCAACGGCCGCTATAATGTATGTCTGTACAATCTCCTGATTAAGTTCCTTGTAGCCTTGCTGTTGATGACCAAACAGTCCGAAGTGCAGCGACTGAATATGTTGACGCAGTGAGGCCGTGTCAAGAGGCTGTATATGCAGCAGACTGGTATCGCGTGTGATGACAAACAGAAACAGGTTGTTGTTACCTATGAAATAGGACAATATGCCCTGCCCCTGGGCAAGCAGGCTGTCCCGGGCATAAACAGGATCGATGATGGCGGTGCCGGGATCAAAATAGCCGGCCAGTGAGGGCTGTTGTTTGCGTAGCCTTTCCCACACATCTCGCCGTTGTTCCTCAAAATCAAAGGCCACGGCTTGCCATTGTA
Source organism: Saprospiraceae bacterium (assembly GCA_032115735.1). GTDB lineage: Bacteria > Bacteroidota > Bacteroidia > Chitinophagales > Saprospiraceae > JAUMBM01. Next base: position 4,496 of record JAUMBM010000314.1, on the reverse strand, counting down.
AAACGAGCGATTCTGTATTGGGGCTATCGGCCAGTTTTGCATTGCTGATTTTTTGCTGGTAATAATTGTAGGCAATGCTCAGTTGTCGTAGGGTATCCAGGAGCTCTTCAAGAACAGGCAGGCGCGATCTTACCAGCTCATTGAGCAGCATCAGCGATTTATTTTTTTCCGACAATCGCCACATGGCGTGAAAGTGATCTTCACCGGCTTTTGTCAGCCGACCATATACTTCCATGGTTTCGCTGTAGAGCTGGCCGGACTCCATGCGCTGATAGCGACGGTCATCCTGGTTGCGCTCCTCCTGCATAAGCCGGTCGCTCAGGCTTTCCAATGCCTGATAGCATTCCAGCGCCTTCCGGAGATGGAGCATGCTGTCTGCACCGACAGCAAGTGCAAGGTGTGCCCGGGCCCGGCACAGTTGCAACTGGTAGTAGGGATTGCGGTATTGCAGCTGAAGATCCGGCTGGTTACTTTCAAAAAAGGCAAGCCCTCGACTGCTTTCTTCCAGGCTCTGCCTGTACAAACCACTGGCCAGCAGGGCCTGTGCACGGTGGCTGATGAGGTAGGTTTTGATGGGATGCCTGGCCGTGTATATTGTATCATAGACGGCTTCTGCTTTTTGCAATGCCAGCAAGCATGCCTGCAGACTGTCGAGCTTTATCAGGTTGTCGGCGAAATTTTCGTAATAGGTAGCCACATTGATGTGGCCGGAGCCATAATATGTGATTACCTGTGATTCTATTGCGCGGGCAAGGCTGTCTGCCTGAGCATATTGCCCGATGCCGCTGAGACTTACCATTCGGCCAAACGGCAGGGAAAACTGTAGATCGGTATTTTCCTGTGTAATCAGGGGAGCAGCCTTTTCATACCAGGTCAGCGCCTGTTCAAACTGGTTGCGGTTGTTGCAGAGGGTAGCCAAGTGTACATAGAGCAGGGCAAAGTAGTAGGGATGCACCCCTTGGCTTACAAGTTCATAGGTGGCTAAGGCTTTCAGTGCGTATCGATCCGACTCGACGAGATCGTGAATGTTGAAGTAGGCAAAGGCAAGATTGCCATAGATGGGTGCCAGCTGCGCCTGCAGGTCTTCCCCGCCCACCTGTTGGTGTATATGTATGGCTGCTTTGTAACTATGGACTGCCCGGTAGTAGTCGCCGGCATAGTTGTCCACAATGGCCCGAACCATGAGGCCCTGGGCGTACGCCCGCGAATAGTAACCATAGCTGACGCTATCAAGTTTTAGGCCATGGGCGATGAGGGTGTATGCCTGCTCGTAGCTGCCCAGTTCACTCAGCGCATAAGCTTTATCCAGATAATATTTGCCCCGATACTGTCTCCTGCCTGTACGGTCTTGTTCCGCCCACTGCATAGCTGTGTCAAAATACGCTGCCGCTGCCGCTGTACCTTCTGTATACCATACACTGTTGCCCATAAAAAGATGGCAGTCGGCTCTGCCGCCGGCATCGTCCTGCAACAGATAACAACTATCGGCTCGTTGCAGCAGCAACATCGCCCGGGGGTAGTCCCCCAAGTTGTAAAGCATGGTTCCTTGCAGGTAAAAAATTTGGGCTGCCAGCGGCAGGGATTGTTCATCGGCAGGGGCTTGCCGCAGCAGGCTGTCGGCCAGTTCTGCCAACCGATATGCTTGCTGAAATTCGGCTCGCTGCTTGCTTTCGATTGCCTGCCGGTAGTAGTCTGCCGCCTGCTGCGCAGCCGCGGCATGGGGATGCAGGAGGTGAAAAAGTATAAAAATAATGCAGATAAGCAGGCGGCTGGGGCGTGGATTCATGGCGTTGGCTGCTGTAAGGTCAGAAAATAATAGGTTCGGGTAGCCCACACGGGCTACCCGAACAAAAATAGCGACTTTTCATCGCCTTTCAAAGTGATTTTATCTTGAATGACAATTGTTTATGGAGTGATGACTATGCTTCCCCAGCGCGCAGCCTGTGCAGACCAGAATTTGTAGTAGTAGGTACCTGCAGGCAGTGGCAGTAACTTTACTTCCTGCGTGATGCCTTCCTGTAGCTGATCCTGCTGCAATACACAGCCCAGCCACCGGCCGTCAAGACCGTACAGGTCAAGACGTACCGCTGTAAGCAAGCCGGATCCACTGTACCGCAACCACAGGCGGTCACTGGCAGGGTTGGGAAAGAGCTCCACCAACAATTTTTCCTGCGGTTCGTCATCGGCAGTCGTACAAGCATTGACAAACAGAGGGGCGGAGGTGCCTGTACAACCTGCCGGATTGGTCATGCTGAGCGTGTAGTAACCTGTAACCTGCGCCATCCAGAATTGTCCTGTAGCTTCGGTTATTGGTTGGTTGTTGAGATACCACTGATAATTGGTACCGTTGGGCGCCGCCAGAAAGCATTGGTTATTGACATCGACAGCGGGTACGTAGATCACATCCGTGGTAATGCTGGTGACTGCAGAGGCAGGACCTTCGCCGCAATTATTGAGGAAGTAGGCAAAATATACTCCGGCTGACTGCACTTGTATACTGGACCCTGTCTGCCCGTTGGACCATAGCAGGGTACAACCCGGGCAACTGCCGCTGGCGAAAAGTGTGGTGGTCTGCCCTGCACAAAGTTGTGTATTGCCAATCACCGTGATGACGGGTGCCGTTTGCGGAGCATTGGCAGCGTTGATGGTGATGGCAGCAGCGCCGGGCCCGTCACCACAGTTATTCCGGAAGAAGGCGGTATACTGTCCCGGTGTGCTTACAGCGATAGAGGATCCTGTGAGTCCGTTGGACCAGACGACGGTACAGCCATTGCAGCTGCCGGCGGCTACTAAGCTGACAGACTGCCCGCTGCAGAGGGTGGTGGCGGTAGCCGTGATGACGGGCACCGTCTGCGGAGCATTGGCAGCGTTGATGGTGATGGCAGCGGCGCCGGGTCCGTCACCACAGTTGTTCCGGAAGAAGGCGGTATACTGTCCCGGTGTACTGACCGCGATAGAGGATCCTGTGAGTCCGTTGGACCAGACGACGGTACAACCATTGCAACTGCCTGCGGCGACTAAGCTGACAGACTGCCCGTCACAAATCAGCGGATTGCCTGTCAAAGAAACAACCGGGCTGGCCGAGGGCAACGTACAAGCCTGTTGACTCAGCGTAATCGCCCTGTTGAGACTGCAACCCACAATATTGATGACAGCAGTGCGCTCAGCATTTGTAGTATTTGCCTGAAAATTGATACTCAAGGCGGCATCGCCACTACCCGATTGTGGCGAAATACTAACCCATGCAGGGATGTTGGTCACTGACCAGCTATTGCAGTTGGTCATCAGACTGACGGTTGTCACACCTTGTGAAGCACCCTGGCTAACAGCAGAAGGCTGGAGATCCATACTGACAGCAGTCGTTGTAAAAAGCCGGGAACCTGACCAGTTACTCCACACCGCATTGTCACAACGACGACGAAGCTGGTACTCGTAGGTTGTAGCACTCTGCAATCCGCTGAGCATAGCCGTATTTGCGGATGACTCGGGAAGGGTATTCCAGGCACTGGAAGACTGCGGACGATAGCGAAACTGAAAGAGTGTAGCGGAAATAGTCGTAGCGAGTTGTGCAGTATTGACAGTCACCATGCTGTGGCTGATTTCGCTGGTTGCAGGAGCATTGCAGGTGGCGGCAGCAGTTGTAAAAAACACAGATTCTGTGAAGGCACTCAGTTCACCATCACAGTTTGCCTGTATCTGTAGCTCGTAAGTGGTGGCAGGTGACAGCCCGGACTGGAAGGCCGAGGTGGTTGTCCATTGCTGGGTTGTCCAGGTACTGCCTCCTTGTATACGCAGGCGCAGCGTATAGGAGGTAGCTCCGGGGGACGCTGTCCAGCTGATGGTAGCACTTTCGGAGGTCACTCCATTGGCTGCTACGTTGAGTGGCGGATCACACTGTGCGCAGCTGTAACTGGCACTCCAGCCGGGGCGTCGGACGGATTCGTCGGTGGTAAATTGTACAAACATAGTGCCGCTGGTGGCGGTGACTGCCGGCGGCAGGCTGATGCCACTAAATTGACCGATGAGGTCGGCCTGCGGGCTATCGCCATCATATATGCGCACAAAATCAAAATTGGCTTCTGTGTCAAACCTGTCAAAATTTAGGGTGATGCTACTGGCTTCCGACGGTTGGATAGTCCAGCTGTAATCGGTTTCATTCAGGTAGTTATCATCTTCACTGCCGTCGGAAATGCTGCCATTACAGGCTGTGTGCAAGTTGGTGCGGCCGGAGACCATGAGCGAAAAATACTGTTGGGGCTGCTGCAGATTGCCCTTATGGGTAATACGCAGCCGATACAGGCCCGGAGGAAGATTATCTTCATAGATTTGCTCAACATTATCGCGGAAGTTATCCCCCTTGAAGGCATCGGCACTGCGGATAGCAGGATTGAGCACCCAGGGCCTGTAGGTAGTACCTGTGGCTTCGCTGATGAGGCGCATATCCAGGTCATGAACAAGTCTGGAGGTAGTAGGATTGAGTGTATTGGCAGACAGGG
>JAUMBM010000313.1:0-4819 GCA_032115735.1 Saprospiraceae bacterium | reverse complement strand
TGGCTGACTGCCAACCCAAACAAACACAAAAGTGTCAATACTATTCTCATTGGATAACCGCTTTTACACGCTAAAAAATTTGGTTACTACTTGCAAGGACGATGCTCTGTAAAGGTACATCAGCGCTACACTTTACAAAGCTATTTTCAGCCCAACATCCTTGTATGACAGACAAAGATACGGAACCGCCGCTTTTACCCGCCACACAGATTTGTCGGCATCGCGCTTTTAGCTGCTGAAAACAGCCTCCCTCGCCCCCCCATTCACCTTTTTTGCCCCTTTCATGGTCAAAATGCAGCTTTGCAGGTATACGGACTGCTTGTAAGCCCTTAGAGAGCTTACCGCCGCAAGTCTGTGACTTACCTTTCAGGCTTTTACTTTAGACGCAAATAAATGCAAACAGATAACAGCGGCTTGTGAAAAAGTGTTGTCATGCACACGACAAAGCCTTTATTAAACGGTCGATCTGGGTCTCCCCCGACTGCAACATACTTTTTAGACCGTATTAATTGCCTTTTCCATAGATTTGCAGCATCAGAAAAAACCAAAGTTAATCGTACGTTGGATGCTCCTTTTGACAGCCTGAGCTGCTCAGGTATGCATCAAACACGAACCTGTATTTGTTCTACGTATTATTATTTTGCACTGCCTTAACCAAAGTATGGAAGCTATTAGTGTTTTTGACATGTTCAAAATCGGTGTGGGTCCGTCCAGCTCCCACACCCTCGGCCCCTGGCGAGCTGCGCTGGCCTTCGTCGAAGAACTGCGAAATCAGCAGCCTCTGGACTGGGTGAGTCGCGTGGAAGCCCATCTGTACGGATCGCTGGCCCTGACCGGCCACGGCCACGGGACCGATCTGGCCATTGTACTGGGCCTTAGTGGTACCAACCCCGAGACCATACCTGTCAATGAAGTGACTGCCATGCCTGAGCGCATCAAGCGGGAGCAGCGGCTCCGGCTGGGCGGAGAGCAGGACATATATTTTGATCCCGACCACGATATGCTTTTTCACTACAGCAAGAGCCTTCTTTTTCATGCCAACGGCATGATCTTCCGGGCGATTGGCATGGGGGAGGAGCTGCTGCTGGAATCGACCTATTATTCGACCGGCGGAGGGTTCATCCTGCGGGAGGGCGATGACGGGCAGTCGGGGCGCAGTATGCCTCCGCATCCCATTGTCACTGCCGACGACCTTCGGCGCCACTGCCTGGCAGAAAATGCGGCCATTTGGGAGCTCGTGCTGGCCAATGAGCTCAGTTGGCGCAGCGGCGCTGCCGTAAAAGAAGGCTTGCTGCGCATTTGGGATGTTATGCTGCATTGTGCATGGCGCGGTTGCCACACCACAGGCGAGCTGCCGGGCGGGCTGCATGTTACGCGCCGGGCCGCAGGTATTATGCGGGGCCTGTTAGGTGAGGGGAATACTTATGAGGATCCGGCAGCCTGGGTTGAAAGCATCCGGCGGAGTAAGCATTCCTTTTCTGACATTGTCAAGTGGATTGGCTGTTTTGCTATGGCCGTCAACGAAGAGAATGCCAGTTTTGGTCGTGTAGTGACTTCCCCAACCAACGGCGCAGCGGGGGTTATACCTGCTGTATTATTATACTATGTATGTTTTACCGACAAAAAACCTGACGATGAGCAGATTGTGCGTTTCCTGCTGACCGCGGGCGTCATTGGCAGCATTTTCAAGCAGGGAGCTACCATCTCTGCCGCCATGGGCGGCTGTCAGGCAGAGATTGGCGTGAGCAGCGCCATGGCGGCGGCGGCGCTCACAGAAGCGCTGGGCGGCAGTGTAGGTCAGGCACTGATGGCCGCAGAGATTGCGATGGAGCACCACCTGGGGCTCACCTGTGATCCTGTGGGCGGGCTGGTGCAAGTGCCCTGTATTGAGCGTAATAGTATGGGGGCTGTAAAAGCCATCACGGCTGCCAACATCGCTATTGACAGCGACCCGACTAAGGCCAAGGTGACCCTTGATGAGGTGGTGCGTACTATGTGGGCAACGGCGCAGGATATGAATACCAAGTACAAGGAAACCAGTCTGGGCGGGTTGGCTTCTACGATTTCTATCAATGTTCCTGAGTGCTAATGCTGAGGAGCAGTTTTGGCGGCCATAGCCGCCAAAACATGACGATAGTAACCTATCCGATTGTTGATTTTTCGAAGAAAAATCAACAATCAACTGTCTGATTGTGTATTTATGACTACTTCATTCACTAAATACACATCGTAATCATGCGCTTCTTGCATTTCATCCTCCTGTGCTCCGCACTCAGCCTGGCGGGTACGAGCAGCTGCCAGCGGCCTGCTACGCCCGGGCAGTCGGCGGCGACCCTGCCTGCACAAAAACCGGCAACCATGAATCAGGAAATAAGCTCACACGAAGGTATGCCCATTATGGTGGGGCCTATCAACCGGCAAGGTCTGCTGGGAGATAACTACCGGCAGTGGTTTACGCCCAACTATGACGCCTACAAAGTGGATACCACCACGCTCCTGCCTTACAAAAAGACCATCAAAGGGCTCGATGTCCTTGTATTCATGGGCACCTGGTGTGAAGACAGCCAGGGGCAGGTACCCCAGTTTTACCGCATCCTCGACTGGGCCGGCTACCCCGACAAAAATCTCCGGGTGATCAGCCTTGACAACCACCCCGACCGCTACAAGAAAGCCCCCAACGGAGAGGAAGCCGGCTGGATGATAGAATCTGTACCCACCTTTATTTTCCTTAAAGACGGCCGCGAAATTGGCCGTATCGTGGAATACCCCTCTGCCAGCCTCGAAAAAGATATGGCCTCTATGTTTGCTGCCCTGGGCAGAGACTAAAATTTCTTGTGTGACAGCCGCCCGAAGGGCAGCTGTCACACAAGAAAAAAAATTATCATACCACCCCGCCCAACATATAGCCAAAATAGCTACCTTTGCTCAGCTAGTTTACGGCAGCAGGCATCCCTTTTTCTCCCAAGCCGATCTTTTGCCAGCAATTCTACTTGTCTCTTGCCTGCCGCTCATAGTACCATCGTGTATTGCTGATCATTCTCTACTGTCCCGTGTACTTACAAATCACCTGCCCCGGTACGAGCCGGGTATAGGTCTCAGCTTGCTTATTCCGATAGCCGTAAGGAAAAAATCCTTACAGTCTACTTGCTATATGTTTGTTGAGCCGATCCCTCGCAGGATCGGCTCATTTGTCTACAGTCTGTCCATCCCCCGCCATCAGACACAGCAAGGCCCGCCCCACTGGTTGCATTCCGCCCAAAATTTCAGGTACTTCTGTCAATAAAGCTTATCTTTGAGTCTGTTCGAATGACTGCGGCTATGTCCAAAAAAACCAATGCCATGCGGCTGCTGGAGGCAGCGGGCATCCCTTACACGCTCACAACTTATCAGTACGACGCTGAAGAACTCAGCGTGGCCAAAATAGCAGCTGAAAATAAGCTCACACTGGAGCGCATTTTTAAAACCCTGGTGCTCAAAACAGACACAGGAAGCGTGGTCGTGGCGGTGACCCCCGGCGACAAACAACTGGATATCAAAGCTATTTCAAAAGAAAGCAACTGCAAAAAAGTAGCTTTGGCAGACAGCCAGCAGTTGCAGGCCCTCACCGGCTATATACGAGGCGGCTGCTCGCCCGTCGGCATGAAAAAAAACTATCCCGTCATTGTCGATATTTCAGCCCTGTCTTTCGAACGCATCTACGTCAACGCAGGTATGCGCGGGCTGCTGATGGAGCTGAGCCCGCAGGATCTGCAGCGCGCCTGCGGCGGCATTTTTGCCAAAATCGTATAGCCCGCCTCCTGATAAGCCTGTTTCACCTTGTACCGGACTGAAAAACCGGTTATTGTACATATAAATTTCTACTGTAATGACTTTTCGTTTTTTTGTTCTTACCGTACTCTCCTGCTGCCTGGCCTTGCAAGTCCGGGCACAGAGCGATGCCAAGGCCCCGCAATGGGATGTCAACAATCCGCCCGGTCCGTACAAGGAAGTTCCCTTCACCTTTACGGAAGGTACATGGATGAATCTGGATGTGAGCCCCGACGGCAAAACCATTGCCTTCGATCTGCTCGGTGATATTTACACCCTGCCTGTCGGCGGCGGGCAGGCGACCTTGCTCCGCAAAGGCCTCGCCTGGGAGGTACAGCCCCGCTTCAGCCCTGATGGCAAAAAGATCCTTTTCACCAGCGATGCCGGTGGCGGCGACAATATATGGGTGATGAACGCAGACGGCACCGACGCCCGTCAGGTCACCAAGGAAAGTTTCCGCCTCCTCAACAATGCCGTCTGGATGCCTGATGGTCAGTATATTGTAGCCCGAAAACACTACACAGCCCAGCGCTCGCTGGGTGCCGGTGAGTTGTGGATGTACCACCTCAGCGGTGGTGAAGGGCTGCAGCTCACGCGCCGCAAGAACGACCAGCAGGATGTCAATGAGCCTTCGGTATCTGCCGATGGCCGCTACATCTTCTTCAGCGAAGACATGTATCCCGGTGGTTATTTTCAGTACAACAAAGACCCCAACAGCCAGATTTTCATCGTGCGGAGGTATGACCGCGAGAAGGGAATCATTGAAGATATCGTTGCCGGCCCCGGCGGTGCCTGCCGCCCGCAGGTATCCAATGACGGCAAAAAGCTGGCTTTTGTGCGCCGGGTGCGCAGCGAATCAGTCCTCTTTATCCATGACCTCGAGACCGGCGAAGAGTATCCGCTCTGGGACGGACTCGACAAAGACCAGCAGGAAGCCTGGACGATCTTCGGCGTATACCCGGGTTTCGACTGGATGCCGGGTGACCAGCACATCGTCATCTGGGCACAGGGG
>JAUMBM010000312.1:0-2818 GCA_032115735.1 Saprospiraceae bacterium | reverse complement strand
TGAAGTTGGCTCCTTTTTTCAGCGCCGCCTGCCGGATATCCTGAAGAATCTTGTATATAGCGGGTGCCTGCGCTCGCTCTCCCGGGCTTAGCCGCATGTTGCGCGAACTCATGGCAAGGCCGTCGGCTTCTCTTACAGTTGGAACCATGACAAGCTCTACCGGCGATTGTTGTACTTCAAGCATTCTGCGGATGATGCAAAGCTGCTGATAGTCTTTCTGCCCCATATACAGCCGGTGAGGCTTCACAATGTCCAGCAATCGGTTGACCACCTGTACAACCCCCGCAAAGTGACCGGGGCGGTGGGCTCCTTCCATCACCTGGTCAAGCCCGTTGAGATCAATGTTTATACGCGTTTCAAGCCCTGGCGGATAAATTACCTCCACTTCCGGGAGAAAAACCAAGTGGCAGCCGGCATCTGCCAACCGGGCAATGTCCAGCGCCGGCATACGTGGGTATTTTTCGAGATCCTCAGCCTGGTTAAACTGCGTCGGATTTACGAAAATACTGCAAACGGTAAGCTGGTTTTCGGCTAGCGACGTATTGATCAGTGAAATATGACCCTCATGCAGTGCGCCCATCGTCGGCACGAAACCTATCGTCTGATAACTGGCCCGCTCCGCCTGCAGATGCGCCTGTATGTCGGTCACTTGCTTGTACAAATACATAAAGAATCAAATTAGACTGGTAACAAGCAGCAAATATAGTAGTTTTTGCACCGCAGGGGCTTTCGCAGAATTAAATAGGTTGAAACTGCCTGATTTTTACTACCTTTGTATATCCGTTTGCAGACTTACGTCATTTTCTATATACCAAGGGTGTATGAATAAAAAAAGAGTGTTGATCGTTACCCAGGAGATGCAACCTTACACAGAGACAGGTGAAATCTCCGCTTTGGTACGAGAACTCGCGCCATACGTTCAGGATCATAACATGGAGATTCGGGTGCTTATGCCCCGGTTTGGGACCATCAACGAACGCCGGCATCGGCTGCATGAGGTCGTCAGGTTGTCGGGAATGAATATTATTGTCGATGATGACGATTATCCGTTGATCATCAAGGTGGCTTCTTTGCAGGAGGCCCGCATGCAGGTTTATTTTTTGGATAACGACGATTTTTTTCGCAGGAAGTACGCGTTCCGGGATGGCCACAACAAAGTATACGAGGACAATGTAGACAGGATGGTCTTTTTCTGCAAGGGCGTACTGGAGACGGTAAAAAAGTTTGGGTGGGCGCCCGATTTGGTGCACTGCCACGGCTGGATGACCAGCCTGATTCCGCTCTACCTGAAGACGGCCTACCGCACGGAGCCTCTTTTTCAGCATGCCCGGGTGGTCTACTCTGTGTATGAATCTGAAGATGAGGCACTGCTTGCTGATACGTTTACTGTAAAAGCTTCAATCAACAACTTGTCGGAGAGCGATCTCCAGCAATACTATGGCGGTTCGGGAGCAACAGTTCACGAGGGTGCGTTTGCGTATTCAGACGGGCTTGTACTCAACAGCGACACTCACAGCCCTGGCGTGATGGCTGCGCTCGACAAACTGGGCAAGCCAATATTGCAGGCAACACCCGACCTGCCCATGGCTGCTTACCTCGATTTTTACCAGGTTTTGCTGGAACAGTAACCTTTTTTGATTATTAATTGTGCCTTTTGCGAACAATACGGGCGGTCTAAGGGCAGTTATCAGTGAATGTTTTTACCCTTTCGTAAATCGGGTCAAATAACCTTATGAAATCTACATATTTTTTGGCTGTTGCAGCATTTGTTTTTTTGTTGACAGCTTTCGCCTGCACAGATCCCACTTTTGTCGGAACAGAACTGCTGGAGGATGACAGGGCTGAGGTCGCGTATACGGATACACTGGCCGTTAAGGCTACTACTATTCTGGGGGATTCTGTAATCACCTATTCTCCGGATCTGGTATTTACCCGGTCAGATTTTTATTTCGGAGATATGGCGGATCCGGTCTTCGGCCGTACCAGTGCTGCGGTCTATGTACAACCTCGTTTGTTTATCGACCCGGTGACAGGGGACCTGCTTCCGCCCAACTTTGAGAATGCTCAGATTGATTCCGTAGTATTGGTGCTGCCGCTTTCATTGAGCGGGCACTATGGGTTCGTAAATCAGCCTTTTGGTGTTGAAGTACTGGCGATGACCGAGCGCATTAATTCGGCTTCAACCTACTACTCTAATGTCTCCTTTGCTACGGGTGCATCCATAGGCCAACAGACCATCACGCCCAGATTCGACTCCGTACTTGTCACCAGGACGTTTGCTCCTTTTGGGGATACGGCGCTCGTGCAGCCGCACATGCGGGTGAAATTGTCTGATCAGTTTGCCAGCCAACTGGCCGGGCGGGACTCATCCCAGCTGAGTACGGATTCTTTGTGGCTTGATTTCTTGCCGGGTATCATGATTAAGCCAAGCGCTGTCTCTCAGGGTTTGCTCAACCTCAAGCTCGCCAATACCTGGGCAGGTATTTATGTGTATTACAGCCAGTCCGGTGTGCCGGGAGAGTATATTTTTCCACTCCGCTCCAATAGCCCCCGGGTGAGCAGCTATCAGTATCAACGCAGCGGTGCGGTAGTTGAACCCTTCATCGGTTCCACAGATTTGTCAGACAGCCTGTTGTTCTTACAGGGCCTGCAGGGCTTATTTGTCGAGCTGGAGTTCCCTGAGCTGCGAAACCTCCAAAATTATGCAGTCAACAGGGCTACCCTCGAACTCACCATGGATTTGCTGGCGGTAGATGACACAGCTAAGTATAAGTTGCCTCCGCAGCTTGTGCTGATTAAGCGCAATGCCACAACCGGC
>JAUMBM010000311.1:0-10932 GCA_032115735.1 Saprospiraceae bacterium | reverse complement strand
TGCTTGCGCCCCTCCCCCACCTTTTCCAGCCGCCGCAAAATGCCCCGCAGCTGCACCCAGCCGCCATCGGGCGACAGGTCGGCGATGCGATAAAACTTCGTCTTATCAATGTAGCGGTGCGGGTATTGCAGCAGCAGATCGCCCAGCGTATAGACCGACAGCTCCTTGTTGAGCAGCTGCGCTTTGGCGGGGCCGACCCCTTTGAGAAATTCTATGGAGCTATCTAGCAGATGATTGGTTGGTTTCACAGCCGGCAAATTGCACACAAAAGTAATAAAAAACCGCTGCTTACCGTTTTTTGTTTGAAAAAATACGGCCGGCAGGCCGGGAACTATACAGCTACATTTTATCGTTCACACAGAAATCACTACTTTCGCCCTTCCGAGCGTATTCGGGATTTTCACACAGGGAGCCAGGTGTTTTTTTGCCTCCGGCAAAAAAATCCCCCCCCTCAGGCCGTGGGGCAGAAGACATAAAACAACAACAACATGGAAACAGTCCGCCAAAAGCAGGTAGCAGAGCTCGTCAAGCGCAATTTCAGTCTGGTACTGCAGGAAATAGGCGCCTATATATATGGATCGGAGCCCTTTGTGACCGTCACCCAGGTCAAGATGACCCCCGACCTCAACGACGCCAAGATCTACCTCAGTGTCTATAACATTGACCACAAGCAAGGTGTGCTGCTGGAGCTCGAAGAGGAGCTGCCGCGGCTCAAGCAGTCGCTGTCGCAGCGCCTGCGGCGGCAGCTGCGCCGCATGCCGGAGATTTACCTTTTTCTCGACGACACCCTCGACGAGATGTACCGGGTGGATGAGCTCTTCCTGCGGCTGCACGCCGAAAACCAGATGGGCAGTGCTGACGGCAGCGAAGAAGAATAGCCGTGGCCGGCCAGCTCCCTTCGGCTGAGCATACAGCCGTGCTGCTGCTGGCGGCCGGCGCTTCCCGCCGCCTTGGCCAGCCCAAGCAGCTGCTGCCGCTGGGCGGCCAGCCGATGCTGCAGCGAGTGGCGCAGCAGCTGCTCAGCCCCGCCTGGCGGCTGTACGTCGTCATCGGGGCAGCGGCCGACGAAGTCGCCCCGCTGCTGGCGCCCCTGCCCCTGCAGCCGCTCTTCCACCGCCACTGGGCCGAAGGCATGGGCAGCAGCATCGCCTTTGGCGTCGATGCCATCCTGCGCGCGCAGCCCGCCACAACCACTCTCCTCATCGCCGTTGCCGATCAGCCGCTGCTGCAGGCGCAGCAGCTGCAGGCGCTGCTGGACTTGCAGCAGCAGAGCGGGCAGGCGGCTGTCGCCAGCCGCTACAGCCCGGATAGCTGGGGCACGCCCTGCCTTTTCACCCACGGCTGCTTCGAGCGTCTCCGCCAACTACAGGCCGAGCAGGGTGCCAGGAGCATCATGCACTACTTTTCCCCCCTGCCGCCGGCCTGCGTTGACTTTCCCGAAGGGATTACGGACATTGACACCTCAGCTGACTGGCTAGCTTTCTCGCAGCGATAGGTACTGTGCCTGCTGCAATCGTATGTTACTAAAAAAAGATCCCTGCCCGCGGCTGCGGGCAGGGATCTTTTTTTAGAGAGCCTCAAAAGCCTTTTGCCCGTGCTCTGCGCGGGCGTCAGCCCGATTTTTTTAAAAAAAACCCGGGGAGTGGAAGTTTTTTTCGGAGGAAAGGCAGTTTTTTTAAAAAAAAAGAGCAAAAAAATCGCACAATAAGCAAGTCTAAAAGATTTAAGATACAGTTTGTGATACTTTTTTAAATTTTATTTAATTGATAATCAATAATTTAAAAAAAATAACATACATTTGAAATATCCAGCCAAGCTGCAAATTGTACTTAGTTTATCGATTTTGGAAAGCGACCTTTGTATTGTCAGTTGAAAGAAGCTGATGTGCGAATGACCTCTGGTCAATAATAGTTCATAATCTCATTGTACTGAAAACCGACGACTAGTTTTTTTATTCGAGGCTGTAATTGAAGTCTTGCATAATCCCATGAATGATTGCGAAATGTAATCTTATGAAAATTTACGGGCATCAAAGGATGTTCTGATTTGGTATGTAGATAGCCTCTCAAAGCTCTTTTCAAACCGGTTGGCGTTACCAACCGGTTTTTTTATTTTTGTCCCGGCCGTAAGGCATTGGTCATGCATTCAGAAGTCATCAGCAAATACTTTTGCGGCTTTGGCCACCAAAAGGTGTTTGGAGACGACCTTCTTCCTATTTTTGTCCCGTCCGTTGGTCCCGCCAAAGACGGCACACAAAGTACGAGTGGCAAATATATGACAATTCAGTAAGATGAAAAAACATTTGATAGCCCCCTCCCTGCTGGCGGCCGATTTTACGCGACTGGCAGAAGAGGTTGAGATGCTCAATACAGCGGCTGCCGACTGGCTGCACCTCGATGTGATGGACGGGCATTTTGTCCCCAACCTCACCTTCGGCATGATGGTCGTGGAGGCCATCGGCAAGCTGGCGCGCAAGCCGCTGGACGTACACCTGATGATCGAAAATCCCGAGCGTTACATCGAGGGTTTCCGCAAAGCGGGTGCCGATATCATCAGCGTTCATTACGAAGCCTGCCCGCATCTCCACCGGGTGATTCAACAAATCAAAGAGACCGGCGCCCGGGCGGGGGTGGCTATCAACCCGCATACGCCTGTACACTGCCTGGAGGACATCATTGAAGATCTGGATCTGGTGGTCGTCATGTCGGTCAACCCCGGTTTTGGCGGTCAGAAGTTTATCTACCAAAGCATCCCCCGAATCCGCAAACTGCGCGAGCTGATCGATGTCAACAACTCCCCGGCGCTGATTGAGGTTGATGGCGGGGTGGGTATGCAAAATGCACAGGAAATTCTGAAAGCGGGTGCCGATGTGCTGGTGGCAGGCAACAGCGTATTTGCTGCGCCCGATCCGGTCGAGGCGATTCGCCGGCTAAAGACCCTTGGCGAGGAGTTTCAGCAGCCGCTGTAGCAAAGATTTTACATACTGCCGCGGGCAAGCGCTCCTGCATGCTTACAAGCCGCCAGATTTTGTGCAAAACACTGCGGCGGGCTGCCAAAATTCACAGCATTTTGGCAGCCCGGCACGCGCCAAGTTTGACAGCCTGGCGTATAGGCACTTTCACTTGTTCAACCTTTTACTATGCGAACATTCCTGTGGCTCATCTGCTGCCTGCTCACGACAGCGGGTCTGCACGCCCAGACGGCCGGCGAGCGTGCTACCATTACGGGCCTGGTGACCGACGCCATCAGCGGGCAGCCCGTAGAGCTGGTCACCATATATGTAGCAGGCACCAATACGGCTGTGGAGACGGCCGCCAACGGCCGCTATCAGCTGTTTATTCCTGCCGAAAAGTCCGTAGAAATTGTCTACTCCCGCATAGGCTACAAAGATACGCGCACCACCGTGGCGCCCATGCCGGCGCGCACGAGCCGACAGATTGACGTTGCCCTGGCCAATGCCGACAGCGAGGTGGAGGTCATCGTCCGGGAGAGCAAGATCGACGATGGCGGGCTGCTGCGCGAAGATGTCAGCCAGCTCAAGCTGCTACCCAGCACTACCGGCAACCTCGAAAGTGCTCTCCCCCACCTGGCGCTGGGTGTGAGCAGCGGCTCGGGCGGGGAGCTCACCTCCCAGTACAATGTGCGGGGTGGCAACTACGACGAAAATCTCGTCTATGTCAATGATTTTGAGATCTACCGGCCGCAGCTTGTGCGGGCAGGACAGCAGGAGGGACTTTCTTTTCCCAACATCGACCTGATGCAATCTCTCCTGTTTTCTTCGGGCGGCTTTGAGGCGCGCTACGGCGATAAACTGTCGAGTGTGCTGGACATTAAGTACAAGCGTCCCGACAGCCTGCGGGCGAGCGTGGGTATGAGTTTCCTCGGAGGCTCCGCCCACATCGAGGGCAGCTTCAGGCCCGGCAAGGACAGCTATCGCCGGCTGCGCTATCTGGTGGGGGCTCGCTACAAAACCAACCGCTACCTGCTGGGCAGCCTGGATGTCACCGGCGAGTACCTGCCCAATTTTTCCGATATTCAGGCCTATATTACCTATGACCTCAATCCCAACTGGCAACTGGGGCTATTGGCCAACTACAACCGCAGCGTCTACCAGTTCAGACCCAATCAACGGACCACAGGCTTTGGTCTCATCAATTTTGCCTTACAGCTTTTCAGCGTCTTCGAGGGGCAGGAATATAACGATTTTACGACCCAAATGGGAGGCCTGTCGCTGACCTACCTGCCCGACCGGTCGCGCAACCCCATGTTTCTTAAGTTTATGCTGTCGACCTTCAGCAGTGACGAAAACGAGCGCATCGATATTGCGGGGCGCTACAGCCTGCGGCAGATTGACAACAATCTGGGCAGTGACAATTTTGGCGACGTGCTGTCAGAACTCGGCACAGGCAAGCAGCAACAGTATGTGCGCAACTTCCTTGACATACGGGTGTACAATGCCGAGCACAAGGGGGCCATCGAGTTCCAGACGGATAGCGGTGACGACAGCCGCCGCAGCAGCAGCCATTTTCTGCAATGGAACGTCAAAGGTCAGTACGAGGACATCAATGACTACCTCAACGAATGGGAGCGGCTCGACTCAGCCGGCTACAGCTTGCCGTACGATACCTCTCAGGTGCTGCTCTACAGCGTCCTCAAGACCCGCAACCAGCTTTCCTCTGCCCGCCTGTCGGCCAGCGTACAGGATACCTACACCTGGCGGCAGGACGACAAGGGCGAGCTGCGCCTCTCTGCCGGCCTGCGCACCAGCTACTGGAGTCTCAACCAGGAGCTCCTCATAGCGCCCCGGGCGCAGCTGCTCTACAAGCCGCTGGCGGGCAAGCGCGACCTCAGCTACCGCCTGGCCGCCGGCTACTACTACCAGCCGCCTTTTTACCGCGAGCTGCGCGCGCCCGACGGGCTCGTCAACACCGATGTGCGGGCGCAGAAGTCCTTTCATGTGGTCGGCGGTATGACGCTGGACTTTTACATGGGCAAAAATAACCCCAAGAAATTCCGGTTTATCACAGAAGCTTACTACAAGGCGCTATGGGACCTGATAAGCTACGAAATTGAAAATGTGCGCATTCAGTACAGCGGCCAGAACGATGCTGCTGGCTACGCCACCGGCATCGACATGCGCCTCAACGGCGAGTTTGTGCCGGGGGCCGAAAGCTGGATCAACCTGAGCCTGTTGCGCACGCGGGAGCGGCTCACGGGTGTGCAGCATTTTGTGCGCGAAAGGGGCAGCGCCGAAGGGGTGCCGGTAGCCGATGTCCCCCGCCCCAGCGACCGCCTGATGCAGCTGAGCGTCTTCTTTCAGGACTACCTGCGCAACAATGACCGCTTCAAGACGCATGTCAACCTGACCGTCGGCACAGGTCTGCCCTTCGGGCTGCTGGACAACAACTTCGTATACCGCAATCCCTACCGTTTTTCTCCCTATCACCGCATAGACATAGGTTTCAGCTTCCTGCTTTGGGACGCCCTGCGCCCCCGCGCAAAACCCAATCATCTGCTGGATTTTTCCCGCACCACCTGGCTGAGCCTCGAAGTTTTCAACCTTATGCAGGTCCAGAATCAGGCGGGCAACACCTGGATTAAAACTGTTTTCAACCAGCAGTATGCTGTGCCCAATTATCTCACCTCGCGCCGCATCAACCTGCGGATGCGTATGGAGTTTTAGGAAAAAGCTGCCGCAGCGGTGAGCCTGCGGCAGCTTTTTTTACAAAAACAAGCAATATGCACCTTGCGGAGCCAACAATCCCGGCCGACCGGCCGGGCCAGGTAATGTTTATCGACCCTGCCGAGGAGCTCCTCTGGCAGTCGCTGCGCGCTATGGGCTACAGCTGCCACGATCGGCTGCAGGCCGATCGGGAGGCTATACTGTCGGAAATCCACTTGTATGAAGGCATGGTCATCCGCAGCCGGCTGCGGATAGACCGGGAACTGCTGGACAAGGCAGTGCGGCTTCGGTTTATTGCGCGCAGTGGTGTAGGTACGGAACACATCGATCTCGACTACGCTGCCGCCAAAGGCGTGCAGGTGCTGACTTCGGCGGAAGGCAGCCGCGATACGGTGGCCGAGCATACCATGGGGCTGCTGCTCATGCTGCTCAACAATCTGGCTCGGGCCGACAGGCAGGTGCGGCAGGGAGAATGGATACGTGCCGGCAACCGGGGGTATGAACTCAAAGGAAAAACGGTGGGTATCCTGGGCTATGGCAATATGGGAAGCGCTCTGGCGAGGCGACTGGCGAGCTTCGAATGCCGCGTGATCGCTTACGACCGCTACAAAACCGCCTTCGGAGACGCCTTCGCACAAGAGGTAAGCCTGGCACAGCTGCAGGCAGAGGCGGAGATTCTGAGCATACACATACCCTACACGCCCGACAATCACTACTTCATCAACGGCAGCTTTCTCGATGCTTTCCGGCAGCCGGTTTGGCTCATCAACACAGCCCGGGGATTGGTGCTGGAGACGGCTGCACTGACCAAGAGGCTGGCCCGTGGCCAGGTAAGAGGGGCAGCACTGGATGTAATTGAGTATGAGGATCAGTCGTTTGTCCATCTAAACCCCACAAGCCTGCCGGCGCCTTTTCAATATCTGCTGTCGTGCCCGCAGGTGGTACTTACACCCCATATCGCCGGCTGGTCATACGAAGCAGAAGCAGGGCATGCGCGGGTGCTGGCCGCCAAGATAGCCGCTCTCAGGCCTTAGGGATTTGCTTGCGGATAACAATCCAGCCGGGAATACAAAGGCCTGTTTCCGAGGTGCCCTGCCAGGGACCTTCGAGGTAAAACGCGTCGGACCGGCGTACGAGTTTGAGCTGCGCTGATTTATAACACCACTCCAACTGTCTGGGTTTATTGGCCCTGCGGAGGCGTTCTTCCTTGATATGCAGCACATTGCCATCCGCAACAAAACCTATCCAGTCCATTTCAGCAAAAATTTCTTCGACCCGGACGAAGGATGTTCCCAGAAAACCGTTTCCTTGTGACTCTACGTGCAACACAAAGCTGTACTCCTGTCTGTACCCTCCCTCATTTTGCGTAAGTTGACCTTCCCATCTGCCTGTAAAAACGGCATGCTGTGCCAATGGCTGGGGGGCAAAAATCAGGCATACCAATGCCCAAAGAATCACGGATATGTTTTTCATGGCAGAACATTTACCCCGCATGCAGGCTGTCTGTCTATTACCTGCAAGGGTTGTGGGAAAAAGGATATCATCTGGCCCTCATCACTGGATGCCTCAGGTAGTCGTAAAAATACTAAAAATTGTCTTTCCGTAGTTGCGCACCTGCAATAAATTGGGATGATCCTTAAAATCGTGCTGGGGATTGTGCTCCAGCACCAGCCAGCCGCCGGGCTTCAGCAGTTTTTTCTTCAGGATGATATCCGGAATTTCGGGGATGTTGGGCAGCGGATAGGGCGGACCGGCAAAGATATAGTCATACTGATGGGTATCCGTCTCGATAAAACGAAAAACATCGCTCCTGACAATGCGCAGAAACCCCGTTATCCCCAGCTCTTTGGCAGTCTTGTCCACAAATTTAATGCAGCCCACGAATTTGTCGACATAAGTAACATCGCGGCAGCCCCGCGAGATAAACTCATAGCTATGGCTACCGGTGCCTCCAAAAAGATCGAGCACCTTAATATCCTCAAATTCAAAATGATTGCTGATAATATTGAAAAGACCTTCTTTGGCATAGTCGGTTGTAGGCCTTGTGGGCCAGTTGTCTGCCGGCGGATTAAAACGCCGGCCTTTAAAAGTACCCCCTATGATTCTCATGATGCGTAGTTGGAAAAAAATTATGGCTGCCGTGACAACCAGCTATGCGCCAGATAGCCATGTGCCGGCAGATCCCCCAACGGCTTATGCTCGGCTGCTGCAGGCATAAACTCCAACCGGCTGATATACCTGCGCAAAAGTGTATATACATCCCCTTCCTGCGTGAGCTCACCCAGCAGGAAGACATTGATTTGGGCTACATTACAGCCCGACAGCTCGATGGCAAGCAAGCAAAAATAGAGGAAATCCTTAGCAGTGGGACAAGTAAACACATTGGTCAGCAACAGCCGGCCGTCGCGCCACACGAATACGCGCAAATCATTGCCCTGAAAAAAGGCATGCATAACTTCTTCCTGCACCTGCTGTGCATGTCGATGCAGGGGCGGAAGCAGTACACTGAGAATGTGCCAGTATCGCCAGTGCGGATATCGCTGAGCCCAGTGGAGCGCCACCGACTGTGGAAAGGAGAAGACCAAGTAAGCATCCAGCCCGGCAACAGGCTCGCTGAGCACCTGGCTATCGGCTGACAATTGAGTTATCTGCTGCAAATACAGCGCCGGCCGGGAGGGATCAAACAAGCGCGCCGGCACCAGTACCGACTGTTGACCACACCAGGCCATGTGTACCCGGCGGAAGGGAAGGTGACTGTAGCCATCGAGCTCAATCCAGTGCGTGTTGGGCATGAAGTCGAATGCACGAAATACCAAAGGCTTACCGGCATCGTCAAAAACGGCATAAGCAGCGCTGTCGGTACCATTGAATACCGACAGCGCTGCAGCAGAGGAAGCCAATTGAGAAGGGCTGAGGGCTTCCTCAACGTCTATGCGTCTTATTCCCAATTACCTGATAAGTTTGGTGCACCCATATTGCCGAACTTAAGCGGCTTCTCGGGGTCGTATTTTTGATCATAACGGGCGTAGGACTTGCTCGAGTATTTCTCACCCATAAACACCTTGCGGCGCGCGCCTACTTCCACTACCGGTACTTCCGTATTCTGGTAGTCAATCAGCTCCGCACGGATATCAAAAGTAGCTCCGTTGCCATAAGGAACATAGCGAAGAGAGTCCAGACTGGCAGACAACTCCAGCACGGAAACAGAGTCGATCGCCCGCTTATAGGTAGTATCATAGGTGATTTCACCTGTAAAGTTGGGATCATCGGGGTCGCCAATGACAGCTATGATGGCAAAGCTGTCGTAGGTAAGCACATCCCGAAGCGTATCGAAATTGTGCGCAAACTTACCGGTGATATCGCGGAACAATTCCTGGCACTTGCGGATTTCCTTCAGGCGTTCCTGTACTGCCAGCTCACGAATTCGTCGCTCTTCGTTGAACGCAATGGGATCTTTAATGCTGTCATACAAAAGGTAGGTCAGCGCGGCAGCGATCAGCAAGAGAATGATATTTAAACCCAGTCTCATTTCCGGTTTGTTTAATAAATAAAAATAATTTGCGCGTACATCAAGGCAGCCATTGAGCCCTCCAAAATGTGGTGGCGAATATGTGAAAAGTCTGCCACATAGCTTTACTTTTACGGCAGTTTTTTTAACACACCTTCGCAATGTTGCCTCCGAAGAGGCTAGATGCAAGAAAACTGTATTTTGGTGGTTGATTCAATGGTGGCACAAAAATAATACAATTCTGATGTCAGTCAATATAAATATCTTAGCGATTGAATCTTCCTGTGACGATACTTCCGTAGCAGTTGTCCAAAACGGGCGGGTGTTGAGCAATGTAGTCGCCAGCCAGGAAGTGCATCAACAATACGGCGGTGTGGTGCCAGAGCACGCCTCAAGAGCGCACCTCACCAACATCGTCCCTACGGTAGCAGCCGCCCTTCAGCAGGCAGGCATAACGCCTGCGGACGTAAATGCAGTAGCTTTCACCCGGGGTCCCGGTCTGATGGGCTCTCTGGTTGTGGGCGTTGCTTTTGCCAAGGCTTTCGCACTCTCACGCGGACTCCCGCTCATCGACATACACCACCTGCAGGCGCATGTGCTGGCACACTTTGCTGAGCCCCCCGTCCCTGCTTTCCCTTTCCTCTGTCTTACGGTCTCGGGAGGACACACACAGATTGTGCAGGTCGACGGCCCCCTGCAGATGGTGGTGCTGGGCAGCACCCTGGACGATGCTGCCGGCGAGGCTTTTGACAAAACCGGCAAGCTTATGGGACTGCCCTACCCCGCAGGTCCTCATATCGACCGACTGGCCAGAGAGGGAGAGGCCCGCTATCATTTTCCGGAACCCCAAATCAGCGGGCTGGACTTCAGCTTTAGCGGCTTAAAAACTTCCTTCCGGTATTTTATCGAAAAGCAACAAAAGGCGGATCCCTCATTCGTAGAAAAAGAGCTTCCTCACCTTTGCGCCTCCATTCAGCAGCGCATTGTGAGCATCCTTCTCAACAAGCTTCAGCAGGCGGCTCTACTAACGGGTATACGGGAGGTAGCCATTGCCGGTGGTGTTTCGGCCAACTCCGCCCTGCGTAACGAATTTCTTGCGCTGGGGGCGCAACTGGGCTGGAATACCTATATCCCTGCTTTTGCTTACAGCACCGACAATGCCGGCATGATAGGCGTCGCCGCTCATTTTAAATACCTGGCCGGAGATTTTTGCAGCCAGGCAACAGAGCCGGCTGCGAGGTTGGCTTTTGATGTGCATGGATGATATAGACGCCTCTGTTTATCTGTTTTTGCCGGCAGCTGCCGGCAAAAACAGATCTACTAAAACGAATCAATCAGCCGTTTTTTCATCTGATTGAACTCTTCATCGGTAATCACCCCCGCCGAGCGCAGCTCAGCCAGTTCGCGCAATTGCGCCATAACGTACTGGTCATGCCCCACCGTAGCCGTTGGAGACACTGTTGATTTGCTCTCCTCCTGCGCGGGTGGCGGCGGCACATCCTCGGGCGGGTTAGACCGCCACTTTTCAGCCATCTGCCTGCCTTTCTCAAACTGCTCGCGATAGATATTCTTCAGCCGTTCTACATCAAAGTCCAGGAAAGTGCCGCCATTTTCAAAATGCTTGCGGAATACCTGTCCAAGGGCATAGGTAGAGGCCGCATTGAAGACGGAAGTAGTAACCCCTCCGATGACCGTCCCCACACCCGGAATCAATTTAATCAGGCTCCGTGCGCCTGCACGT
>JAUMBM010000310.1:0-19765 GCA_032115735.1 Saprospiraceae bacterium | reverse complement strand
GACTGGCCTGTAAAGTAGCCACCGGATTCCAGGGCTGACTCAGGTCCAGACCTGCGGTGGGCGACCAAGTGTATGTATAGGTCGGATTACCAGCCGGATTTATTGGTGTAGGCGTATTCGTACAGGCGGGTACCAGCGCAGGCAGATCCCCGTCAAATGGGATAACCGTGACCGTAAACTGCAGCGTATCAGCACAACCATGCTGGTTATTGACGATACCCGTGAATACTACGCTGCCAGTCTCCCGGACAACATACTGTACCAACGCCTGATCGGTGGGACCAACAATATTGGCAACCGGTGACCAACTATAGCTGAGAACATCCAGCGTATCCAGATTTTGTACCCTGACTGAGTCCAGTACGTATTGGCAACTGTTGATATCCATGCCCGGCAGCAAACTCACATCAATGCCATTGTCTGTAACGACCGAGCTGGCTGAAGAAACACAGCCGTACTGGTCAGCCACCCGCACTGTGAAGGTATCCGTCCGGAACGGATTGACCACAATGCTGGGTGTGGTGACCGGCAGCAGGCCTTGCAGTGCACTGTACCATTCTACATCAACATCTACCGATGTGCTGATGGTCAGTGTCACGTCCTCTCCGCAGGTTGACGTCTGGGTGGGCGCCAACGAAAGATCAATCGAGGGATAGACAATCACATCTACTGTATCCGTAATGCGGCAGCCTTCGATGAGGTCAAGTACCTGCACGATATAGCGCCGATTTACAAAAGTAGTCACAACAGGTTTAGCAGGGTTGGACAAATTAATAGCGCCGTCGGCAGGCGTCCACTCATATACATAGACAGGATTACCACCCGGATTCAGGGGGGTAGGTACCCCTTCGCATACGAATATACTGTCGGGCGGCAGCGGCGGATTGAAGCCCCTCGATATTACTGTAAACTGAACGGTATCGGCACAACCAAACTGATTGACCGCGATGCCCGTAAACGTCACAGTTGCAGCCTGATTAATGACAATAATCACACTTTCTTCATTGGAGGGACCCAGAATATATTGGGTAGGCTGCCAGCTATAAGTGAGTACGTCTGCAGCATCCAGATTGGTGATGGTTGCTCCGACTTCTACCCCCTGACACACCTCAATTACCGACTGTGCGTCAAAGTCGATCTGGACACCGCGATTGACAATGACCACCGTATCCAGTTCACGACAACCAAAGGTATCCAAGGCCTCTACAAACAAGGTATCCCCCATCATGGAAGGGACAATCGTGATGGTTGGTTCAGTACTGATCAGGTCATTCTGGCGGCTAAACCATCGCAGTTGAGCCGGGCTCGACAGCGAAGCCGTCAGTGTTACCGGCTCGCCACAGTTCACGATATCAGGCCCCGAATCCAGGTTGAGCTTAGGCGGCACCTCCACCAGTACCTGATGCGTACTAAAACAAGTATCCGTACCCAACACATTGGATACCAGCACTGTGTATAAAGTTGTCTGCTCAGGAAAAGCCAGTGGCGAGGCCGCTGTATTGCTGCTGAGTCCGGTAGCAGGCTGCCACAAATAGGTATGGGCAGGGTTGCCGGCAGGATTGAGAACAATCGTATCATTGGGACAGCGAATCACGGAAGGCGGCATAGACCAATCAGCCAGTACGACCACTATGGTGTCGATATAAGTGCTCATACACTCATTCGACGCTTCCACAAACAAGCGCGCAATGATGGTATCACTGCTCGTCAGCACCAGAGTTGGATTGGGTAAGGGAGTAGGCGGAAAATTATGGTTGTTGGCTGTAAACTCCCACTCGAGGAAAATAATATCACCGGCAGAAAGAGTCGTTTCATTGAAAAAATCGATAACTACCTCATTCGTAGAACAGCTGGCAAAATTGTAGCTGAAGTCGGCCGTCAGCTCAGGCTGCACCACCTGTATGGTATCAACTGCCGGAACAGCACAACTAACATCGTACACGGTACGAAGCGTCACTACGTAACTGCCTTCCGAGGGATATACATGCACCGGATCAGTCTCCGTACTGCTACTGCCATCACCAAACAACCACAGGTAGCCAAAAGCCTCCCTGCTTATATTTTCAAAGCGAACAGTGAGTCCGTCGCACAGCACCTCGGCCGTAAAATTGAGTGCAATATCACGATCAATAACCGCCACATGGATACTATCCGACAAAGAGCAGCCGTACTGATTGGTGATGTTGGTATATACCGTCCTAAAGCCCACATTTTCGATATAGTCCGGACTGTTGGTATCCGTCCCCCCTGCAAATGCAGTCAAGGGCTGCCAGGCGAAGCTGAGCGTATCATCAGAATCCAGGTTGTCGATGGTCAGATCGACAACAGATCCCTCACAAATGGCCACTGTATCCGGAATGACCACATCTACGGGTCCTCCCCGCAATACCACATCGATCGTATCTGCGCAGTTGAGATCATCGACACCAATAAGTCGCAACGCGCGGTCGCCACTCACAAAAGCGTTGTATACAGCTCCGGTGGCTACCAGTGTATCCGCCTCGTACCACGAATAATCGAGATCGATAGCCGCACTGGCCGTCAGGAGCGAAAATGGTTCGCAAGTTTCCAGAACACCCTCCAGCGATATGTCCAGCAGCTGGCTCACCAGCACATTTATTTTTTCGGAAGAGGAGCAACCGTTTACATCATCGATAAACACGGTGTAGAGGGTCGTCTGGGTGGGAAAGACCGTAGGCGAGGGCGATGACGGGTCACTGATGCCGGTAGCAGGCACCCAGGTAAAGGTCAGGGCACTCAAATCGTTGGTCGTTACAGGTGTCAGCGTAACCGACTCACCATAGCACAGCAGCACCTCATCGGGATAATCAACGAAGGGCGCCTCCGTAAACAACTGTACCAGCTCTTTACAGCAGGTGCTCACGCAGCCCCTGTCATCGGTGATCGTGACGCAGTACAGGCCGGGTTCACTAATTTGGACAGAGGACGTATTGGCCACATACCCATTGGGGCCGGACCACTGATAGCTAAAATTGCCGGAAGGGCTGGATGCCTGTGCCGTAAACACCGTAGTGCTGCCAATACAGACGGTATCCTGCCCGATGAGCCGACAAGCCACCACGGGTACCTGCATGAGCGTCTCACTACGTGTATAAGCATACCACCAGGTATTGATGGTACTTTTGTCCCCGTACCCGAAAGTGAGGCTGTCCTGAACCTCTCCTACGGGGCAACGACCATCGGGCATGAGGTATTCGAAGAAACCCCAGGTGCGACAGTTATTCGTTCTGCATTCACATCCATTGCGCCCGTCGAGCGGCTGACCCGTACCCGACTCGAAGATCAGGTCGCGGTCGTCATAGTAAAGAAGATTATTGCTCACGACCCCCTGCGCCAGACATTCCTGCGGCCGGACGGACTCCACACAAAAGCCCTGTTCCAGCAGTTCCACATCATAAGCAGCCCAGTGCTGAATACCCTGGGAGTACTGGAACACCAAATTGACCGTATCGCCAAAGGACGCAGGTGTATTATCCCCTCGCAAACCGTTCCATTCTATGCAGGTAATCACATTGGCTGTCAGCTCAGTCACCAACAGTACATCTCGGGTATTCTGGTCAAAGACCCCATTTTGATTGAAATCTATGACCAGTTCCATCAGACCATCTTTGGTAGCCACCACATTGAGGCAGTAAGAATCCTGGCTATTGCACTGAAAGCTGGTCTCATAGGAAAACTGTCCGCAGACTCCGTCCGGAAACGGCACCGGATCCGGCGGATTGAGAAAGATTCTGTGCTCGGCGGCGCTGGCGGTTGCATTCTGGTTATAGACCGATTTTCGGTCGATGGCGGGGTCGCCGGTAGTCCCGGGCCCTCGCGAGTTGAAGGCCACATTGAAATTGAGTCCCCGAAAGCCCGAATTCTCCAGATTGATTTTGGAAACAAAGCCATCGCTGGTATACGAGTAGAGCGTACCGTTGAACGGGCGATTCCACTGACAGACCGTGGCCGGCTGTGGCGCAGCCGTAGGCGTGCGGAAGGCCCAGTTTTGCGACCACACACGTCCCGGCTGCACGCTGCCGTTGCGCGCCACGGTGATGTCCCAGTACGCGATATACACCATACTATCAGCCGGATTCTCCTGAATATCCTGAAACTCGACATAGTAATCACCCGCTGCCCCCGGCGCAAATGCGTAGACCGACTGCCCGTTTTCGACCCGGCTCAGATCGTAATTGCCGAAAGCCGCCTGTGACCAGCTATTGACATTGCTATTGGAATTATCCACCACATAAGGACCGTGAACCAATGCATTATCCGAAGCACGTCTGATGAAAAAGCGATAGCGGCTAAGCCCTATATTGGTAGGGAAAGGCTCGCCATTGCTGCTAAACTCAGCCGACAGACCCAGATAGACGATTTCTGACGGATGGCTGATAGTCACATGCAGGCGACTGCTTGCCGGTGCTCCCGGGGCTGCAAAATTGCCAAACTGCGGGTGTGCCGCCACCAGCATCACCATCAGGTCACTGGGCGTAGGCGCCAGTTGACGAGTGCCCTCCGCATGCAGGCTTGCTGACGGCCACGCCATCAACAGCAACAGTGGCCATAATAAAGCCGTAAAAGTTTGATTTTTCACGTTTATCCGGATTTGTGGAGGATTCATAATTTAGTTATTGAGCAGGAACCACCGTAATCTCAACCCGGCGCTCAACAGAAGCTCCCAGGCTGAAGACTGACTCGATAGGGTTGGCATACCTATTGGTAATCAACTCTTTAGAAGTTGATGCTCCCAGAGGCTCTGCTTCGAATGACAATTGTCCGCGCTGGATAAACTGTGCAATTGCGCCATTGTTATAGCGTTCGAGGTAGTTGCGAACAGAAGCGATACGGCGGGCACTCAGGCGAAGATTGTAGTCCTCCGAAGCACGGCGGCTCGCATATCCCCGCATCCTGAGCACGAAAGCATTCCCTTCCTGCAAATGTACCAACAGCTTAGCCGCAAAAGCTTCCAGCTGAGCACGCCCGTCGAGTACCTCCCGATCAAAGAAATCGATGAAGCGGCCGGAAGTGACGAATGCATTTTCCTGATCCATCCCTTCTGTTACCTCCCGGATAAATTCATCCCGCCGATTGTAATACTGCTCGTTGGTTTGTATGTAGTTGGCCGTCGTGGTAGAGCTATAGCTCTTCGGATCCGGCTGGTCATTATCAAAGAATACCTGTAACTGCGTGAAAATTATCTGATTGAGGTAAATATTCCACTTGGCTTTGCCCTCATTGGCTACCAGCTCACCAGGTTTAATCGTGATCGTATCCGTCTTAGTGCTGTAGCCGGTGCGACGTACTACGGCCAGGAGCGGCTGTGTCATATCCGTCTGGAAAAGGAAATTATTGCCCTTGGTGTTGGTTTCCCGCCCCAGCAGGCTGTTGCTGCCGCGAGCGGGCCTGAACAATTCGATTGACGCTCCCGCCAGCGGCTGCCTCCTTTCTGCATCAAAAACAGACACCTCCAGCTCCTGGTAGAGTGTATACTTTTTCTCCACCACCCCGCTGGCTATCGACTCCATACGGCGCATATCGATGGTATCAGCGACGATCGGGCGATAACCCGGCCGGGTGACAGACAGCAGATAGTATTTATTGTAGCCAATCGGAAAAGCGTGCGCATTGGTATCCGGCAACAATTGTTCTGCTGATAGCGTCATCATACCCTCTGCCAGCGGTATTTCTGAAAGCTGAAGTCTGCCCCCTTCCAACGGCTTATCATCGAGTTTTCTGAAAAGACTCACCTGCAGCTGTAAGCCAGGCTCAAGGTAGAGCCGCTGCTGCAGCTCTCGCTCGTTGTTGAGGTAAAAAACCGTTTCTGCCTGCCGGAAACCCTCTTTTTGGGCCACGATGAAAAAAGTGTCCCCCTCCGTCAATAAAAAGGAATGGCTGTTGCTGAAGATATTGTCCGCACTTGACAACAGTACATCTTCCCCGTTCTCAGCCCTGCGATACAGGTGTAAGCTAGTGCCTGCCAGCGCTGTGGAGTCGATCTTATTAAAAGTAGACACCAGCAGCCTGGGGGCAGGTTCCAAAAATAAAGATTGCTCAATCGTATCCCTGTTGGCAAGCAAGGGATTGGTCAGATCCAGCAGCGCCCCGTCTCTTCGATAGCCCGGCTTGGTTGCCTCTATCTTGTACTTTCCGGACGGCTGCAAAGCGTAGGAAAAATCATTGCCATCGGCATTGAGCGCTCCCCCTATTTTAACAGGCGGCAGGCTGTCTTTGATTTCATAAATCACAAACGTAGCTCCACTGAGTGCCTCATTGCTTAGTTTGTCAAACGTTTTGGCCAGCAAGAATACCCGGATACCCGCATCAGCCGCATAGATATCATAGCAACAGGCATCGTGTGCCTCGTCCCAGTAGATTGCCTCTGCATTGCGCCGGTCGGAAGCGAAGTAAGCCATCTCTTCTGCTGCGTTGATAGCATAGTACAGATCATTGTAGCTACTGTTGACCGGCAGCCCTATATTCTCCGGGCGCTGCCACTCATTGTCAATCCATACAGACTTATAAATATCATATCCGCCGAAAGAAAAGCGTCCGTTGGTGCTAAAGTAGAGTGCCTGGTTGGGCGGATAGAAAAAAGGCGTTAGTTCATCTTTGTCCGTATTTATCTGCTCGAGGTTTTCCGGACTACCCAGACTTCCGTCCGTTTTGACAACAGCGCGCCAAATATCGAAGCCCCCCAGGGTTCCCGGACCATTGGAAGCAAAATACAGATACAACTGCCCTGACGACAGATCCGTGCTCAGGTGTGGGTGATTGTAAGAGTAACCCGCCGTATTGACATCCAGTCTGAGCGGATCCACCCACTTACCACTGTTGGCATCAACAGAAGCTGTATACAATTCACAGCGGATCTCTGTGTTGCTGGTGTAGTCGCACAAGGTGAAAAATACCCGCTTTTTATCCGGCGTAAAAGCCAGGTTGGCAGCATGCCTTTTGGGGTGATTTATGACAGGCTCAACATACTGAGCCGGCTGATCTGCAATCTTATAGAGCACCCGGTTGAGAAATCGTCCCGGCACAATCGTATCTTTAGGGATCGGAAAACGCAGGGAAGAAAAGTAAGCCGTATCCCCCTGTTTTTGGTATCCGTAATCGGAATAAGGCGTATTTACATCGCCTGACAGGTGATTGATCACAACATTGCGTCTCTTCTGTTGCGCCTCAGCAGCCCATGCACAATTGACAACGGCCCACTCTGCCTTTTCCCGCAGGGCCTGCGGCTGATCTGCCCCCTTATCGAGGAACGCCTGATACATTCCGCGGGCAGCCTCATAGAACCCGCCCTTCTGCTTGGCTTCCGCCCATTCGTAGAAGAAAGTAGGAAAACTGTCACGCCAGCCCGTGAGCGCCACCCGCTGAAAAAGGCTGTCTGCAGCCCGAACGGCATTGAAGGCCAGCGCAGCGCGGGCTGCCTTGTACTGCAGATCATAACGGCTTGTATCGTACTCTGCCGCAATGGCATAAAACTGATAAGCACTGTAGTGATCTTTGCGCACTACAGCCTCATCGGCCGCCATAATCCAGGCCTCCTGGGTTTGTGCCCAAAGCCCGGAAGTACACAACAACAGCAAGGCCAATATTTTTAAAAACCTCATAAACAGAAGTTTGTATTATGCGAATAATTTAGATCAGCGGACAGATTTTGAATTCCGGCAGCGGGTGTACCTTTTTGAGAATATACCGGATATAAATTTCGGGACCTCCGCGGCGACTCGTTGCGATGGAGAAGTCTGAAATATTAATGTCGTAGCTGAATCCTGCGTGAATTGTATTGTAGTATACTTCGAGGGAAGGAATGAAAGCATCACCAAAGGCATCATTAAAGCGATAGCCGGCATTGAACTGTACGGCCACCTGCTTACCCAACTGGCGGCTCAGGAAATAGCGAAGACCAGCAGTACCTGTCATCTGCTGATAAGGCTTTTGGAACTGCGGGCTGAACGCCACAACAACATCCAGTTCCGGACTGACCTGAACGATGCCCCGCAGATAGAGGCTAAGCCTGAGAGGAAGTGGCTGCTCGGCATCTTCGACAAAACTCTGGTTGGGCCTGTTGAGGTGAAAAAGCCCCAGGCCGAGGTCAAAACTCGAGCGCTTATCGAGACGGTCGACCAGCGAGCGACGCTGCTGATCCTGCCAGCGCAGGTTGAGGCCGGCGCCCATATCGAAGAAAGGCCGACTGAAGCTCCCAAAAGTCTCCCCTATAGGTAAATCCGGATTATAGCGCCCCGGTAGAGGATCAAACTGTTCATCGAAGCGAAGTTCATCCAGTGAAAAAGAGCGTTGTACAGCCCCCAGCTGCAGGCCGGCGGTGAGGAACCACTGCGGATCCAGATAGCGGGTATAAGAAGCGCTAAGATCAACACTGGCCCAGGTAAGGCGCGAATCACCGGCCCGGTCATGATTGAGGGCCAGTCCGGCGCCGAAAAACCCATCCGTATGCTTGCGGAGAAAAAATTTCTGATCAGCCAGCACGCTAAAAGTCTTATAGGGTACAGGTACAGACGTCCACTGCGAACGATAATTGGCCGTAACACGGCTATCCCCGCCGAAAACCCCTGTCAGCGCGGGATTAAGGTGCAGTGGCGCATGGTAAAACTGTGAATAGTGAAAATCTTGCCCCCATAGACTCCATGCGCTCAACAGCAGCAGGCCTATGCTCACAGACAACCGCCTGATTAGCGCCCCCTGCGGTTGACTCCCGGAAACCTTTATTCGTTGAGTAAAGCCCATAGTCAATATGTTCTGTGTACGAATTTCTGAATAATACTGCGTGCTTTTGTATACGGCTCCAGGCAAATTTGGTTGTAAGTTAACAAAACAAATAATAATAAAACGCAATTTTTAGCAGATGCGCGGCCTTTTAGACCTCCGACAACTCGAAATAATCCCTGTAAACCCACACCCAACGCCCCAAATACACATTCCGCGGTGTCCGGAATATGCTGAAACGGTTTCGGGCGGTTGCGTCTTTTAGTGAGATGATGATTTGAGAAAGCAGCCCTTGCTGTACCCGGGCCTGCTGATAAATTGTCGACAAACGCTTGCGTCAGTAGTCCCTGTGTTTCTCCTCTGACGGTACACAAAACTTTACAAGTGACCTTGTACGAACATACTGCGAGCTTGCACGACACGGGAAGTGCCTAAAGAACAAAATGAGCTGCCTTATCACCACTCACTTTGCACATTTTTCTATATTATGGCCGCAAGATAACTAATATTAGCCGTATAATAAATAGCATTGTACAATTGTGCACAAATTATCTATATTGCATGCAGTAAGTTATTGCTTTGAACTTCTGCTTTTTCTCACAGTTGAGAAAAATTTTCATCTACGGTGAAACATTTTTTCTCCTCCTCCGTATAAGGAGTTAATATCTTACAAAAAAGGCTTGGGCAGCATCCCCAATTTTGTCCTCGCCAGCATTTTTGTAAATATTTTTGCGGGATATCGCAGTAAATTATTGACATCGCCGTATCTTGCAAAATGTTTCGCATTCGCAGCGCCATAGGTTTCAATCCCCAATCGCACCTTTGGATCTTTATGCGAAACTTTGTTTGTCGTTGTTATTCCTGTGAAGTGTTGCTTCCGTTTGGCAATTTTTGTTTGTCGGAATCATTCTTGTTAGCTTGATTCACAGACAGCAAATTTTGAAAAACCGATTTTACAACTTTAAAGAGTTGAATTGTGAAGCAACTACTCATTTTAGTACTGTTTGGACTGTTGGTTTCAACCCAGGTTGAGGCCAAGCGCATTTACGTTTATCAGGGAGTATCCGGTGATGGTTCCTCCTGGGAGTATGCCTATGGTGACTTGCAGTCAGCGCTGTATAGAGCTGTTGCAGGTGATGAGATCTGGGTAGCTGCCGGTATTTACTACCCTACGCAGCAACTTGATCGCTCGGCTTCTTTCGCTGTCCCCAAAGGTGTAAGGCTGTATGGAGGTTTCAGCGGTAGTGAGCGCAGCCTGGAGGAACGCAACTGGGAGCGCAATGTCACCATATTGAGTGGTGAGATTGGCAATCCGCTCAAGACGGATGATAACTCTTTCACTGTTGTCTATTTCAACGGTGTGGGTAGCGATACTGTGCTGGATGGATTTACGATCAAGGACGGTGCAGCCAATGCACACCTGCAGGGGGTTTTCAATACAACCAACTGTGGCGGTGGCATCTTCAATGATGCCAGTGTTCGGGAATCTTCTCCGGTTATTCAGCATTGCACTTTCTTCAATAATTTTGCGCGGCAGGGAGCTGCCATTTTCAACTACAGCGGTCGCAACGTCTGTGCACCCGTCATACGTGCCTGTACCTTCCGCGACAATCATGCAACCTTCAACGGAGGTGCTATTTACAACAGTGGTAATAACGGTGGCTGCAACCCAGCCATCATTGCCTGCACATTCGTGAAGAACCAGGCTAATTATGGTGCGGCCATATTCATCCAGGCCAATCTGGGTCATAGCCACACCCGCATTGAGCGTTGTCAATTCACTGCCAACTTTGCTGTTGTAAGAGGTGCCTCTTATTATGAGGACAAGTCCTCAAACAGCCTCATCCAAACGATTGACATCAACAATGCTTATCAGGACAATGTGTCTGTAAGCAGCGCGGGCCTTAACGAGATGCCCAATGCTAATAATTCTCGTAACGCTTACTGACTGGTAGTTTTGCTTCACATAGTAGCAAGAGGGCGGTGACATGGTCACCGCCCTCTTACTTTATACCCCTTTGCCGATTGTTGCCTTGCTATCCGCGGAAAGCTGCCCTGTAAAAGGCTAGTATTCGAAATCCAATGACTCAATCGGATATCCGAATAAGCACTTTTTCTTGATAATACTGACAATTTTGGCGGGCACCATTTTCTCCCATTCGCTGCTTCCTGCCTTAATCATGGCGAGCACCTGTCGGGAAAAAATATGCAGTACATCCGGATTGAAGCCTGCGACATCAACGATCTGGCGGCTATCGGTCAGGTGGCTAAAAATAAACCTGACCCCCTCCGGTAAGGGCATGTTGGCCGCCGTCATAAGCTCTGCGCTCCCCTCCTGCATGGCGGGATAACAGTAAACACGCACATTGTGTGCAAAAAGCTCTCCAAAAGCCGCCAGCAACCGGCCCTCTCGGTTTTGATGATAACAGTCATTCAACAACAGGAGCAGCTCCCGGGCGCCCAGCATTATCCCGAAGCGCTGCACCTTGTAGGCAGCCAGATAGGTAACAAGCCCCTGATGTGTTTCGCAATTGGAGATGACGACCGTTTGTCCCAGCGCATTGAGCAGCTCCGCTCGATCCAGAAAATCCTGCTCATCGAGATCCCCATCGCTGCATAAATTTTGCAGTGTAATCTCAGTCAGCAGGGCCGTGCGGTCGGGATCGACATCCTGTTCGGCCCTAAACTGTTTGTAACCTGCCCTGACCATATCCATGTTGACATGCGTGGGCGGCCGGAAGCTCCCGGGGACTACCAGCACATTTTTGCGATAGAGAAATTCCGAAGCGTGAACACTTTGGCCGTCAGCACTAAACATAGCCACCTCTGTCAATCCGTTTTTAACCAGCCAAAGACTGAGCAGTCGATTGTCCAGATGATCAAAATCGGGTCCGGCCAATCGGATCATGTCGATAGCTACTCTGCCCCGGAGGCTGTCCATCAGCGACTGGAGCATCAGTTCAGGCTTATCGTTGTAACGGAAGCATGCATACACAAGATTGACACCCAGAATACCGATAGCCTGTTGCTGGAGGTGGTTGTCATTGTCGAGCATACGTACATGCAGCACCAGATCATTGGGATCCCGGTCAGGCTTCAGCTGAAAGCGGATGCCCATCCAGCCATCCCCACTGATCGTCCGCTGGTAGTTGACTGCCGCGACCGTGTCGGCGAAGACAAAAAAATTGGCAGCGGAGCGTTCGAGCCGCAGGCGGCTGTCCATGAGTTCGTATTCATGGTCCAGCATTTTGTATAAGCGCGCCTCACAGACATAGCGGCCGCTGGGTTCGGGTCCATAGATATGATCGGAATAGACCTTATCATAGGCGGACATAGTCTTGGCGATGGTGCCGGCGGCCGCCCCTGCCTGAAAAAAATAGCGCGCTACCTCCTGTCCTGCCCCGATTTCAGCAAAAGTTCCGTAAATTGCCGGATCGAGATTGATTTCCAAGGCTTTTTGCTCCGTTTCAAGTAACTGCCGCATGATGGTGGTGATTATATTCGTCTGCGAAGATACGAAATCGACCTACCTTGTGGACTGTCAGTGGCAAGGAATTATAATATGCGCCACAAAACTATTACCTTAGCAGTTAACATAATCACATCCGGGAGACAAGACCCAGCCTGGTGGCCGGTCTTACCGGGCAAGGATAAAACCATGGAAAAGAAGTCGTTTTTATCCGAAGCAGTCAAGTCATTTCGCACAACGGGCGCCATAGCCAGCAGCTCGCAGCACCTCATCCGTAAGATGTTGGCGCCCATAAACTTTGAGGAGGCGACCCTCATTGTAGAATTGGGCACAGGTGACGGCTGCGTGACCCGTGCCATCTTAGAGCGCATGCGGGCGGATGCCAGGTTGGTAGCCTTTGAGATCAACCCGATTTTTTGGAAGAAGACCCATGAGATTATGGATTCGCGGCTCAGCCTCCACCTGGAAAGTGCGACTGCCATGGGGCAGTATATCGAGCCCGGAACTGTCGATGCCATCGTCTCCAGTCTGCCCATTGCGATACTTCCGAAATCGGTAAAAACGGACATTTTGGAGAATGCGCGGGCGGTCCTTCGGCAGGGAGGCATTTACATACAATTTCAGTACTCTTTTGCTGACAAGAAATTTATCCGCTCGTTTTTTCCACAGATTTCATTACAGTTGGAGGTACGCAACTTCCCACCTGCCATTGTATATTTTGGTCGCAAGGTGTACAACAAAAGCCAGTAGCTTATGCAAGATTTTCCGCCCATGCCCGAACCCTGTATTATTTTGACCCACGGGCTGCTTGACAGTCGGCAGGCCAAGACCTGTCACGGCATTTTGCGGGGCAGTCAGCGATTCAGGGCTGTTGCTGTCATTGACTACCGCTTTGCGGGCAGAGACGCCGGTGAGGTGATGGGCGGTCGGGCGATTGGTGTAGGGGTATGGTCCAGTGTAGCAGATTATTTCAGTTCGTCTCCTAAGGAGCGCCCCCTCTACTGTCTGGTGGGGGTAGCGCTGGCGGGCGGGCGGCTGCCCGACGCTTTTCGGGAGCAGCTGCTGGAAGCACTCAACCACGGCCTGTCCCTTGTCAACGGGCTGCACACATTTTTATCAGACGATCCTGTCTTTGCCGCACGGGCCGCGGTGCGTGGGCTGCAGCTCATAGATGTGCGCAAGCCCAGGCTGCGGCATGCACTGCGCTTTTGGACAGGCGATATTTATACTGTCAAGGCGCCGATTATCGCTGTACTGGGACTTGACTGTGCGATTGGCAAGCGCACCACTGCCCGCTGGTTGCTGGATGCCTGCCAAAAAGCCGGTGTCTATGCTGAGATGATCTACACCGGACAAACCGGCTGGATGCAAGGCGTGCGCTATGGCTTCATTTTTGACTCTACCCTCAACGACTTCATCAGCGGGGAGCTTGAAGGTGCCATTATTGCCTGTGCGAATGACTGCAAGCCCGACCTGATCGTTATTGAAGGACAGAGCGGTCTTCGCAACCCTTCCGGGCCTGCCGGCAGTGAAATCATCCTGTCGGGCAATGCGCGCGGTATCATTTTGCAATATGCCCCGACCCGAAGCTACTATGAAGGCACCCGGACACCCCTGCCGTCTATCGAATCAGAAATAGCCCTCATACGCATGTACGGTGCTGAGGTATTGGCAATTACCCTTTCCGAAGAAGGCCTTGACGACCTGCAGGCGCAAGCTGTACAAGCAGCGCTTACACAGCGCACGGGCCTGCCGGTCTTCAGGCCGCTGGCAGCAAACCCGCAAAGAGATACGGCTGCTGTAGCTGTTGTTTTGAGGCGCTGGATGGAGCAGCAGTTCCTCCAATAATCCGTTGCACCTTTCCTTTTGCGGACGGGTTGCCGGGGGGTAGTATGAAATAAGCTGTATCGAGGATAAAAACCCACGAGTAAAAAAATATGCGTATCTTTGGGGTGGTTTTTATATCATTATGGCTGGCCTGAGTATTCCATCTGTTGAAAGCAACGGAATCCTGCGCTTGCTTTCACTTTATTACATTTGATGAGTACGTTTTCTTCGCTGGGATTATCCCGGCCGCTCTTGGAAGCCGTTGAGGAATTAGGATTTCAAACCCCTACCCCCGTACAAGCGCAAGCGATTCCATACCTTCTCCAGCAATCAGGCGATTTCATTGGTCTGGCACAGACAGGAACCGGCAAGACGGCCGCCTTTGGCTTGCCGATGTTGCAATTAATCGATACCTTTCAGCACCACACGCAGGGACTGATTATTGCGCCGACGCGTGAGCTATGCGTGCAGATTGCCGAAGAAATTCGTCGTTTTGCGCTGCGCTTTCCTGCCTTCCGCATGGCTGTCGTTTACGGAGGTGCAGACATTCGGCGACAGATGAAGGATGTTGCTGCCGGTGCACAGGTCATTGTGGCTACACCGGGTCGCCTGCGCGACCTGATTGAGCGCAAAGCCGTGCAGCTCAACAAGGTCGATATTTTGGTGCTCGACGAGGCCGACGAGATGCTCAATATGGGTTTTAAGGAGGAGATCGACGACATTCTGCAGCACACCCCGCCTACCCGGCACACTTGGTTGTTTTCGGCCACCATGCCTCCGGGTGTGCGCCGCATTGCGCAGGAATACATGGAAGCCCCCTACGAGCTCACCATTGGTGGCAAGCAGAGCGGGAATCCCGACATTGAGCACCTCTACGTCATGGTGAAGCCCGATGAGCGCTACCCGGTGCTGCGCCGCTTCCTGGACTATGATCCGGCGACTTTTGGCCTCATTTTTTGCCGGACCCGGCAGGAGACGCAGGACATGGCTGACCAGCTCACGCGCGACGGCTACGATGCCGATGCGCTGCACGGCGATCTCAACCAGACACAGCGCGACCGGGTCATGCAGCGCTTCCGCGCCCGCAGGCTCAAACTGCTGGTAGCCACCGATGTTGCTGCCCGCGGCATTGATGTGCAGGACATCACCCATGTTTTTCATTTCAACATTCCCGACGACTGGTCCTTCTACACCCACCGCAGTGGCCGTACCGGCCGGGCCGGAAGCAAGGGCATCTCGATCATTATTGCGCGCACCCGCGACAAGTCGCTGTTGCAGCAGCTTGACCAACGGCTCAAGCTCAACCTTCACCGGACCGAGATTCCGAGCGACCGCGACATTGTGACTATGCGGCTTAAGGGACGTTTTCATACATTGGCTACTACCCAGCCCCATCCGGGTCTCGACAAGCTGCTGTCTGATCTCGACGAAGAGCTAAAGGATCTCAGCCGCGAAGATATCATTGCCCGCCTGGCTACGCTGGCAGGGCAGGCGCTTTTGAAAAAATACCCCAACCTGAATGCGCCGCCGCCGGAGGCAACGCGCGAGCGGGAAAGAGAACGCGAGCCGCAGGGCGAGCGGGCAGGCGGCCGCAGGAGCGTTTCGGAGAAAGACATGGTGCGCCTCTTCATCAATGTAGGCCGTATGGATATGCATGGTGTGGGGCAGTTCCTCGAATTTCTGCAGCATCATGCAGATATCAACCGTGAAGACGTGGGTCCTGTTGATCTTCATCAGAAGCACACCTATTTCTATCTCAACAAGCGGCAGGTGTCCAAACTCAGCCAGAAGCTTGCCAAAGCAGAGCTCCATGGCCGTCCGCTGCGTGTCAATCACGATGAAAAGCAGCGGGAGCAGGAAAGCACCCAGTATGCCAGCAAAAAGAGCGTCAAAGCGCCTAAGGGCATAAAGAAGAAATTTAAAAAAGCCTAAAAGGCACTTCTTCCAAGGGTATTTTTCCAAATACAGTACAGTCCTTCAGGCCTGTAAATACCGGTTTATACGCCTTTGCGGGCGTATAAACCGGTGCCTTTTAGCGCAGGAAAAAGGGCAGGTGTTGAACAAGCTCACCGACGGACTGTTATGCACATAATTTTGCATTTGCTTGCCTGCCAATGGCAAGAAGCAAATGCGGCATTGTAAAGCTTCAAGTCCACAGATCTTGGAAAACAACCTCAGCACAACCTCTTTGTCCGGCGCGGAAGATCCCACGGCTGCAAGCCGCAAGCGGGATCATATTGAGCTGGCCTTCAAAAGCCAGGTCGGGCGTGCCGCCATCGACCGGCGCTTTTTCTACGAGCCCCTGCTGTCGGCTCACCCTGTGCCGGGCAGCCTGCCGCCCGTGTGGGTAGGTGGTAAAAAAATGTGGGCGCCGCTATGGATTTCCAGCATGACCGGCGGTACGGAAAAAGCACTGACAATCAACCACAATCTGGCACGTGCCTGCGGTGAATTCGGTCTTGGCATGGGATTGGGTTCCTGCCGCCCGCTACTCTACAGCGACGAGCGGCTGGGCGATTTTGCTGTTCGCTCCTTGCTGGGTCCCGATCAGCCACTCTACGCCAATCTGGGCATCGCCCAGCTGGAAGAGCTGATCGACCGCGGCGAGCTTACCCGCCTGACGGATATGCTCGGCAAGCTTGAGGCCGACGGCCTCATCATCCATGTAAATCCCTTGCAGGAGTGGATGCAGCCTGAGGGCGACCGCTTCCGCCGCCCCCCCATAGACACCATTGAGCAGGTCATCGCCTTTCTGGGCAATACGCCTGTCATTGTCAAGGAAGTAGGTCAGGGTATGGGCTACAGCAGCCTGCGTACTTTGCTGCAGCTACCGCTGGCAGCCCTGGATTTTGGTGCCGCCGGCGGCACCAATTTTGCGCAGCTGGAACTCAACCGCAGCCAGGAGCGCGATCAGCATCCCCACGCGCCTGTGGCGCTGGTGGGGCATGATGCCGAGGACATGACTCGCATGACACAGGCGCTGATTGCCGAGCTGGGCGAGGCAGTTCGCTGCGAGGCTATCATCGTATCCGGCGGCGTGCATGATTTTCTCGATGGCTATTACTACACCCGGCAGCTTTCGCTGCCCGCGGTCTACGGGCAGGCATCGGCCTTCCTGCGGCACGCGCAGGCAGACTATGCACAGCTGCAAGCCTTTGTAATTTCTCAGATCAGCGGATTGGAGCTGGCGTATGCCTACCTGAAGGTACGGCCGTCAGGTCAGTAAAATAAGAGACATGAGTCGCACAGTCATCAATGGATTTTCGAAACTAACCAAGGACGAGAAGGTAGCCTGGGTTGCGGCACAGATGGACGAACAAGCCAGCGCCCGGCAGATACTTAAAGACTTTTGGCATCCCGATCCGGAGGTACAGCGCGTGCTGGACGGATTCAGTGAAAACACGCTCTCTAATTTTCCGATGCCCTTTGGTGTTGTGCCCAATATGTTGATCAACGGAAAGCTGTACACCGTACCCATGGTGATCGAAGAAAGCTCCGTGGTAGCTGCGGCCTCGGCCTCAGCAAAGTTCTGGCTCGACAACGGGGGCTTCCGGGCTGAAGTGACCGATACCATCAAGCTCGGGCAGGTACACTTCCGCTGGAGCGGCGCTGCAGCGCGGCGCGACCAGCTGTTTGGCGGCCTGCAGCAGCGGCTGCTGGCCGAAGCAGCCTACCTGACGGAAAATATGGAAAAGCGGGGCGGGGGCATTCTGGGTATGGAATGGCTGCACCTGCCCGACATAGCACCCGACTACTATCAGTTGCTGGTACGCTTTGAAACCTGCAACTCCATGGGTGCCAACTTCATCAACTCCGTACTGGAGCAGATGGCCAGCACCCTGGGTGACTGGGCGGCCAATGAGCCCGGGCTGCAGACCTCGGAGCGGTCCGTGGAAGTCATCATGGCCATCCTCAGCAATTATACCCCCGAGTGTCTGGTGAAAGCCTGGGTCAGTTGCCCGGTCGAAGACCTCAACGGCATCTGTGGCGAAGGCGGCTACAACTTTGCCCGCCGCTTCGAGCTGGCCGTCCGCATAGCCGCAGGCGACCCCTACCGGGCTGTTACCCACAACAAAGGCATTTTTAACGGCATCGACGCTTTGGTACTCGCCACAGGCAATGACTTCAGAGCCGTGGAAGCCTGCGGGCACGCCTATGCAGCCCGCAGTGGCCGCTACGCGAGCCTCAGCAGCTGCTCGATCGAAGACGGCCTTTTTACCTTCAGTCTGGAGCTGCCCATGGCACTCGGCACGGTCGGAGGCCTCACCCGCCTGCATCCGCTGGCGAAGCTCTCACTGGCCTTGCTCGATAATCCCGATGCCCGCGAGCTCATGCAAATCACCGCCGCCATTGGTCTGGCACAAAATTTTGCTGCCGTGCGTTCGCTGGTCACCACCGGCATACAACAGGGCCACATGAAAATGCACCTGCAGAACATCCTCAACCATTTGGGCGCCACAGCGGAACAGCATGCAGCAGCCCGTGATTATTTCTCCGACAAAGTGGTGTCTTTCAGCGCTGTGCGCAGCTTTTTGGAAAAATAAACCGGCCTGACAGCCGCCCCGACGTTTATGCATCGCTACTACGCCCACGGAAAGCTACTGCTGACAGCAGAATATTTTGTGCTCGATGGCGCACTGGCGCTGGCCGTACCCACGCGGCAGGGGCAGTGGCTGGAAGTAGTCCCCACGACTGAAACCAACCGGCTATACTGGCAAAGCTTTGATCATGCGGGCATGCTCTGGTGGGAAGGCGAGTGGACGTGGAGGGAGGGACGATGGGTTAGCCATCGGCCTGACGATGCCGTCGGCCGCCGGCTGACGGCACTGCTGTCGGCAGCCCTGCAGCAGCGGCCCGACTGCCAGCAAAAGCTCGCCGGCGCCCGGGTGAGCACCCGGCTCGAATTTCCGCGCGACTGGGGACTGGGCAGCAGTTCAACCCTCATCAGCAACCTGGCACACTGGCTCGATGCTGACCCCTGGTCGCTGTTGGAAGCTAGTTTTGGCGGCTCCGGCTATGATCTTGCCTGTGCCGAAACCCCTGCGCCCATTCTGTATCAACTCCGCCAGGGGAGGCCTCACTTTGTGAGCCTGCCGTGGATCCCCCCCTATCGATCCTGCCTAAGCTTTGTCTATACCGGTCAAAAGCAGGACAGCCGTGAGGGCATACAACGCTACCGCGCCCGTGCAGGGCAGCTGCAGGCACCGCTGCAGGCACTTAACGAGCTTACGCTGGCCCTCCTGAGGTCGGCGGACAGGCAGACGGCCATGGAGTTGCTGAGCGCACATGAGCGGCTGGTAAGTGAAACCATTGGCATTGAGCCCATTCAGGCCAGACTGTTCAGCGATTTCCCCGGACAGTTGAAGTCTCTGGGGGCCTGGGGAGGAGATTTTGTGCTGGCAGTGAGTGAAGGCGGACCGGAGGAGACGCGCAGTTATTTTGCCCGGCGAGGACTATCAACTGTATTGTCTTATGACGACATGGTGTGGGATGCCGCGCATTCGGCTGTAAAATAGCATTTTAGCACGCTAACATCCCGCTAAAAAAGGCATGCCGGCCCCTTTGGGTGCCGGCATGCCTTTTTTTTAAAAAAACCAACTCTACCTATCATAGAGCTACTCCCCGCGCCAGGAAAAACGGATTTAGCATATCCTCTTTGTTGTAGTAAAGCGGCTGGCCCGTATCCCAATCAAGTACTGCCCCCCCGGCCTCTTCCAGCAGCAGCTGGGCGGC